>DATFVD010000039.1:0-3921 GCA_035260505.1 Terriglobales bacterium | reverse complement strand
GAAACGATATGGGGTCAGCGGGTGTGAGCTTCGGCCGGATCGAACTTGCCCTCCCGGTTATCACCAGGAAGCGGTTGGTCCGCCTGATCCACGAATGAAAGCTCCAGCCTACTTGATGTGCGTAGCCGACAAGCCGACGCCGCAAAAGGCGCCGCCAGCTACACCTCCAAAAAGCAAGCGCTAGGTTTGTGCGATTCTTGGGATGTGGAGAGAGTCTGCTGAGCATGCCCGCTTGAAAATTCGTTCTCGCCGCAACATGGCTGAGCAAACACCGGTCAACCTCGGTGATTCTCGAAAGCCGCGAGTATCCGTGCGGGCAGTTCCTGACTCTTCCCTTTGAAGCCCAAGTCGTGACCCGCGCCCTCCACTCTCATTAATTCGGTTTTGGCCGGGACTAGCCGCAGGGCATTCGTCATCTCTTCAATGCTTCCGAACGGGTCACGCGTTCCGTGTACAAACAGACTCGGCGTGCGCAGCTTGGGCAAATGCTGGACGCGAAGCTGCTCCGGTTTGCGCGGTGGATGCAAGGGGTACGAAAGCAGCAGGAGTCCGGAAACAAGATCAGGTTCGGCGGCGCAGAGTATTGTGGCCTGGCGTCCACCGTAGGAGTGGCCACCGAGAAAGATCCGGCCCGCCACAATCTTACGCAAAACTTCAACCGCGTTGCGCAGGCCCGCGCGATCGCGTTCCGCCTTGCCCGGGAACGGCGGGCCCGTGCGCCGCTCCTGGCGAAAGGGCAGATCGCATCGCAGAACAACGTAGCCATGTGCAGCAAACGTTTCGCTGAGCGCGACCAGCAGGGGAGCAGTGCAATTCGAGCCTGCTCCGTGAGTCAGGATCAGTGCGTCGCCGTTTGCATTCGCGGGCGAGTGCAGGAAGCCGCGGACGGCGGGGTTCCGTGAATCATCGGAAAATGCGATTGCTGCCTGCATGGCATTAGAAGTTCTGGATTCTGTAATCCGTCCGGCAAAAAATAAAAGCCGGCCCTTCCCCCTTCGGCTGTGCTCAAGGCCAGGATGACAAGAATTAAAAGTTATTTTTTCTTCCGCCGCGCCGGCAGTGCCCCATCACTTTCTCCCACGGTATGCAACCGCATGAAGTTCGTGGCACCCGAAGTTAGCTTGGTTCCGGCGACCAGGCCGAGCACATCGCCGGGGCGGAGCAGACCTTTCGGCAGCAGTTCCCTCTCGGCGGTCTTGAGCATTTCCTCCGCGGACTCCCACTGATCTTTGTGAACCGGATGCACGCCCCAAAGCGTATTCATACGATTGCAGACTTCCGGCTTACGACTGAAAGCATAGATGCGGACCTTCGGACGATGCTTCGAAAGCATACGCGCCGTATTGCCACTTTCCGTGAAAACAGCGATCGCGCGCATGGGCAGATCTTCGGCGGCGTGCGCGATGGATTCGCAGATCGTTTCAGCAACCGAATAACGATGATCCTCGCGGCGGCGGCGCGCTGGCGGCGGCAGGTGCGCGATACTCGCTTCGGCCTCCAGAATGATGCGCGCCATCATGGCCACGGTCTCGCGGGGATAGCGGCCGCTGGCGGTTTCTCCCGAAAGCATCACCACGTCGGTGCCGTCAAAAATCGCGTTCGCTACGTCGCTCGCTTCCGCCCGCGTGGGCCGCGGGTTCTCGGTCATGGATTCGAGCATCTGGGTCGCGGTGATGACCGGCTTGCGCCACACACCCGCCCGCTGAATCACCAGCTTCTGGATGATCGGAACCCGCTCTGGCGGCAACTCCACACCCAGATCTCCACGCGCAATCATGACGCCGTTGGCCACTTCCAGAATCTCTTCCAGGCGCTCGATGGCCTGCGGCTTTTCCAGCTTAGCGATGATGGGCACGGATTTTCCGTACTCTCGCATCAGGCTCTTGGCCATGCGGATGTCGTCGGCAGAACGGACGAACGACAACGCAACCACATCCACTCCGTGCTTCAAACCAAATTCGAGGTCTCGTTTGTCTTTAGCAGTGAGTGCGGGAATCGCCATGGCCGCACCCGGCAGATTGATCCCCTGCTGCTCTCCGATCGTGCCTCCGTTCATGACTTCGCATTCCACATCGTCGCCGCGAACCGAGCGCACTCTGAGTTCAATACGGCCGTCGGACAAAAGCACCCGCGCGCCGGGCTCGACTTCGCGTGCCAGACCGGCAAAATCGGTCGAGATCAGCGCGGCCGTCCCTGCCACTTTACGCGGCGTAATCGTCAGCACCGTCCCAGCCTTCAGCAGCACAGCCTTTCCATTCTTCAGGCGGCCGGTACGAATCTTCGGACCTTGAAGGTCCTGAACAATACAGATGGTGCGCTTGAGGTGATGGGCGGCGCGGCGCAGCCGCCGGATTCGCAGGGCATGTTCGGCGTGCGTTCCGTGGGAGAAATTCAAACGGGCAACATCCATGCCGGTCTGCATCAGGGCGCGAATCATTTCTTCGGAGTCACAAGCCGGACCAATCGTGCAGATGATTTTTGCGCGGCGCACGCGTTCGGGTGTCTCTTCCGGCGCGGCGCCGGAAGCGGTCAGGCCTCCTTCAACCAGATCCAGTTTGCGTTCTTTCAAATCTCGAATCCTCTCTGCAGACGGCTCCATCAATCTTATTGCACTTATCGCACCGCGGTTCATGTGGTGACGGGGCTTTGCTCCGTCCAGGCGGAGCAGAACCCCGCCTCCACACGACAATCGGCTTAGCGGCCTTCGGCATCTACCCGCGGAGGCGGAACCTTCGTGAGACCGCGAGGAAAGAGCATGGCATTGAATTCGGCGCCAATCAGCACGACCAGTGAGATCAGGTACATCCAGAGCAGCAGGGCAACACCCACCCCGAGCGAACCGTAGATAACGCTGTAGTCGGTATAGTGCTGCAAATACCATCCAAATAACGCAGTGGAGAGCAGCCACATGGCGGTTGCGAGAACCGCGCCCGGCAAAACGCTGTGCCAGGGTTGCGTGCGAGGCACCGCATTGTGGTAGATGAGCTGGATCACGGCGATGCTGGTCAGGATCGCGATGGTCCAGCGTATCGCGCCCCACAAAAGCAGAATTAGAGGTCCGAACTCGTGTCCAATGAAAAACAGAATCCGCATTTCAATGCGGCTGCCGAATGCAACCAGAATGGTGGCGAAACTGAGCGGGAGACCCGCCATGAAAACCAGCGAAATCGCGATCAGGCGCTCCTGGACTAACCCCCAGGTCTTCGGAAGCTGATAAGCGCGGCGAAAACCGTCCATCCAGGAAATGATGACACCGGAAGCGCTCCAGATAGTCAGCAACGAAGTAGAAATGAGCAGGCCGACGGGCCGGTCCGCGCTGCCTCTGAGGTAGGAAAGCGCAGTTGAGCTGCCGGCTGGCAAAATCGTGCCCAGGGCATAGGAGATTTCACGAAGGTAGACTTCGCCACGGTTAATCGTGGCCATAACCGAACCGAGCACCAACAAGGCGGGGAAAAAAGTAAAGATGGAGGAATAGGCCGAGGCTTTGGCGATCGCAAAAGCGTCGTGCTCGAAAGCACGCCAGATCGATAACCGGAACAACCGCCAGAAGCGACCCAGCGCCGGAGCCAACACCAGTCCACCAGGAATCGGTTCCGGCATAGGGTTGCGATCCGAAAGTTGCCCAGTCAGGCGCTGCGGTTCCAGTGCTAAAGACATTGTTTTCAAAAAAATGTCATTCAAGAAACCGGAATCCCAAGAACGTCGCTAAAAAACCCTCTTGAAATACTGCCAAGAAAACGAGGGACGACTCGCGTCGCCCCTTCCTGGATTCATCCCGCCTTACTCCGCGGCGAGTTCTTCGGTCTCGCCTTCATGCCGCATGAGTTCGAGCGCCCGTTCGGCGTCTTCGTATGCTTGCGAGACTTCCTCCTGCACCTTGCTGGCAGCCTCTTCCATTTCCGGAGAGAGACGCACGTTTCG
>DATFVD010000038.1:0-3936 GCA_035260505.1 Terriglobales bacterium | reverse complement strand
ATTTCACGCGCTCAAGCAGAGGATTGCGGAGATCCCCAGCTTCTTCGAGCACGCGCCAATTGAATTTCAGCCACGATTCTTCGCGGTTGAGGAGAGTGGCACGATTGCTTAGAGTTTGCCGGTCCATATTCGCCGAATATGTATGTCGAACCAGTGTGTGTCGAACCAGTGTCTGTCGATCCAAACTTGTTGGTGGAGAGCCGGGCGCCCTCGCCCGGCGGACGGGCGAGACGCCCGTCCTTCCATCGTGTGACTCATCACGCGATCACGGTACCCGCGCTATTCGGGAGGTGTTTTGATGCGGTGTGTAATGATGAACCGCACTTCGGTCCCGTTCGGCCGCCGTAAGAACAAATGATGCTTCTCAACGCGCCCCTGAACTCTCGCACCGGGCTTCCAGTCCTCTGGCAGCATTTCATGTGCGTTCCGAGGCTCACGCTCCCCTAGCACCACCACGCCAGCGGCTCGGACCGTAACTTCAAAGTACGGATCTTCATGGTAAAGGGGAGTGTCTACTACCCAATAAACGACTCGATCACGCGTCTTCTGTTCCGCCCGGACAATCGTCAACGGCAGATAACCACTTTCGACCGCAAAGGAGCTACCTCCTGCGCCCAGGAATAACACCAGCGCAACCAAGATCCGGCAAGCCATGCGTCACAAAATAGTATATCAAGATAGAAACGGGGCGCCGGTTTGCAACCGGCACCCCATGAGACTTCGAACCGTACCAAGAGGTGCGATTAAAAGGTGTAGATCAAGTCAAACTGCAGGCGGTTGAGCCATGGTTCCTGTGCACCGGAACCCGGCACCAGCACGCCCGTCCCGGGTGTGGTGGAAACTTTCATCCCGGCAGCCAGAGCGGCGTTCTGGAGGTACGGGTCCAAAGTGCGACCGTGCCACCAGGTGAACGACGCGGTGGTATTGGGAGCAACCCGCCACAAACCGTAAAACCGGTGCTGCAGAATGTTGGTGGGTGCCCTCTGATCGCTTTCACCCCAGGACGAAATCGCCGCGTCCTGTTCGTCGCGGAGCCACGCGTATCCGATCTGGATATCGTTCTTTTTCTTCTGCTGACCAATGCTGATGTCCGCCAGGTAGGCGTGCGACTGCTTGCCCAGATCAACTCTCGCGGCTGCCTGCGCGGCACCCTGATTCGCGAACTGGTCATTGAAGACCGTGCTCGTGTTGGTGTAGGTGTAGTCAAACGGATGAGAAGCAGCGTTCAGGTTGTTCTCGTATTCGACCAGCAGGTTGATCGGCAGCCGCGCCCATCGCGTCTTGAACTGGTTGTTCAGAATCAAGTCGGCATAGAGGAACCTCGACAGAAAGTGAAGATTGTTGCTGGCATCTGTGTAGGTTGCGTTCGTCATGCCGTTCGGGCCAAAGGCGCAGGGTGGAATATTCGTCAGACCCGAACTCTTCGGCGTAGAGCAGCCGGGCCCTTCCGAGGTGACTGGGAAAGTTGTCGGCGTCGTATTCGGGGGAATGATGACTCCCGAAGTGGTGGCGCCTACCTGGAACGCGTTCGCATTTAGAAGAACATCCGGGTAGCGGAAGTTGAGGATCGTAAACGATGGTGTCAGCGTCCAGAACTTCGCAAGCTGCAGGCGACCCCCGACCTGGCCGCCGATGGCGTACGAATCGCGCCCTTTGAACAGGCCGCTCGCGCCGCTGGCTTCGTTATAGAGGAGATTCATGATCTGCAGGTTGACATTCTTTACCACCGGCACACTCTCGAAATCCTTTGAGACTTTCGCGACGAAACCCTCGGGGTTTAGATCCGGGTCAAACGTCACCGACGTGCGTTGCCAGGTGTAGGCAAATTTTCCGCCGGTCAACGAAAGCCACTTGTGGGCGACCGGGTTGTAAGTAATGTATCCACGATCGAGCGCGATCGTCTTGCGCTCGAAGAAATTCGTCAGTGTCTCGTTGGTGGTCGTCGGATCCGCGAGTGTTCCGGTCGCCAGCGATACGCCGGCGATGAAGTCATCGTTGAGTTTGCCGTCGAATCCGAAACGGATACGTACCCGGGAGCGGTTGCGATCGTTGCAGGCCGTGCATCCACTGTATTTCTGGAAGTAACTCTCACCACGTACGCGAACGTCGCCATTTAACCGAAAGCGGCCCAAGGTGTCTTCCAGCCCGGAGAAGCGCTTCTGCTGCTCCTGCTGGGTAAGAGCGTTATTGGTCAGCGTGGTGCGTACATCGGCATACTCCGAGTTGAGCTTGTCGACGGAATCCTTCGGGGCCGACGACTCCGCGACGGCGTTCGCCTTCTGTTGGGCGTCGGCCGCGGCTTGCTGTGCCTGCTGCAGTTGCGTCTGCGTTTGCTGGAACTGCTGGTTGGTCACCTGTAGTTGCTGGTTGGTCTGCTGCAGTTGTTGCGACAGCGCCTGGATTTGTTGCTGTTGCGCCGCTACCGCGTCCTTCAAGGCTTGCACGTCCGCGTTAACGGGTTTGGGCTTGCTCACCTTTTTCTTGGGTGTGGCCGTCTGCGCTTGCAGCACAGACGCCAACAGCAGGACAACACTCAGTTTAATAACTGCTTTCATTTCTTCTCCTTTTGCCAGAATCTGCGGCTCCGGTCGGCCCGCCCGGGTGCGCGCAGTTTGGGTCTCGACTTGAGATTGTTTCGTCGACTTTCAGTCACTCGCGGCTCCCTGGGATATTGTACTCAATCTCTATAACCATACTGGACTAACTCGTGTTTATAAGCAACTCACCTGCCAGTTCTCTCCGGTGGAATCGACAGGAATCCGGTACTTTTACAGCGCAAAACCAGGCGCTGTCGGTCGCGTGCGCAAATATTTTCTTCCCAGCGCCGCAATTCTTCTCCCGGAAACCAGAGTCCGAGACAGTCGATTACCGCGTCAGTGGACCTGCTTGATGGCCGCTTTCACTTTTTCCACCACGCTATCCGGCAGTGGTGCGTAGCTGAGCTGGCTCGTCATCTTCTGACCGTCGGCGACCATCCAGTCCAGAAAATCGGCAATGATCTTCCCTTTCTTTGGATCCTTGGCCGGCGACGGAATCAATAGCCAGGTAAAGCTGGAGATGGGATATGCGGTCTTGCCGGGTGCGTTCGTGATGGAAACTCGAAAATCGGCTGGCATGGCTTTCGCCGATGCCGCGGCTTCGGTTACTCCCTCGAGCGAAGCTGTCACGAAATTGCCCGCAGCGTTCCTTACCGATCCGTAGGTGATTTTGTTCTGCACGGCATAAATCAGCTCGACGTAACCGATCGATCCCGTCAACTGCCGCACCTGTCCGGCAACACCTTCGTTCCCTTTGCCTCCCATACCGCCCGGCCATTTGACCGATGTTCCCTTCCCGACGGTGTTGGCCCAATCTTTGCTGACCTTGGAGAGATAGTCGGTGAAGATAAACGTGGTTCCGCTGCCATCGGAGCGGTAAATCACGATGATCGGCTGGTTGGGAAAATTGACGCCGGGATTGACCTTGGCCAGCGCGGGATCGTTCCAGTTCGTTATCTTCCCGAGAAAGATGCCAGCCAGAGCTTCAGGGGTGAATTTGACTTCTCCGCTGACCCCGGGAACGTTATAGGCGGGCACCACCGCACCCAGCACCGTGGGGATGTGCAGGATTTTGCTTTTGGACTGCGACAGCTGTTCGTCTGTCATCGGGCCATCGCTGGCTCCGAAATCGACGGTTCCATTCAATACCTGGCGAATGCCGCCGCCGCTGCCGATCGATTGGTAGTTGATCTGGACGTCTGGATGCAACTTGTTATATTCGCTGAACCACTTGGAATAGATGGGATACGGGAAGGTGGCGCCCGCTCCGTTCAACGTGGTCTGCCCCATGACCGGCAGCGTCAATGCGAGACCTGCCAACAGCAGCGCGATGCGATGGTTCACTAGAGGAATCCTCCTCGTGCTTAATTTAGGTGCGCAATTTTTGTTTTATGGGCGG
>DATFVD010000037.1:0-7567 GCA_035260505.1 Terriglobales bacterium | reverse complement strand
GCTGTGAACTCCGCCAGATCCCAATCGCTTGCTTCTCGAGCTGTCTTCGCGATGCCTTCCAGTTCAAAGCGACCTGCGCTCCACGCGTCCGGGCCGGGCATGGCACGCAACATCTTCTCGATCTCCTTGGTCAGACCTTCCCCTTCTTCCGTTTTCTTTCGGCGCAGCAGAATGTTTGCCCACAACGCTCCAGGGTACGGCAAAGCCGCAAGGGCCGCGGCAGGGAGCTGCTCGCTCTCTCGTTCTGCTCGATCGAGTTCATCTTTGGCCTCGTTCACACGATCCATTCCTAGCAGCGCTTGCCCCGCAAGCGTATGTCCGGCCAGTCGCGCCAACGCCCATTGGCTTTTCAGCAATTCTTGCGATGCATTCAGCGCTTCTTCAAATCTTCCGCGCAGTAGCAGGAATTCCGGCCATGCTTTCCGGTTGTATTCGAGAAAATCAGTATATGCTGGCACTAAGTAGGCTTCGCGGAACGCGATTTCCGCCGCTTTCATTTGCCCCAAGGATTCATAGCTCATCGCCAGCAATATCAGGTTGTGCGCGTGGTGCCAGTCGTATCGCGCCGGGATATTCTCCGCCCGGTAATATTCATCCTCCAGTTCCTTCGTCTTAAGGAACTCGCGAATCGCCTCCTCCGTGCGGCCAAGTCGCATCAGTTCGTGTCCCCGCATGTGATGGGCGTGCGGAATAGCCGGAGCCATTCGCAGATAGATTTCCGTCTCGCTAAGCGCCTCTTTTGCTCTGCCTGCGTTTTCGTACGTGTGCGCATAGTAGTGGTGCGCGACGGAGTTTCCTGGCGCGAGGGTCACCGCCGTCTTGTAAAACGCCAGCGTATCGACGCTGCCGGCTTGCCCGTGTGAAAAAGGGCTTGATTCATCGGCCAGCCCACGTTGGATCCACAACCAGGGATCATTCGGGTCCGCTTTGAGAGCTTGTTTGAGCGTCTGCCGGTAGAGTTGGTAGCCGTTTGGGTCGTCGCTGTTTTCTAAATAATTCATCTCGCTTTCCCGGATCGCAATCCACATTCGCTCGCGTTGGCTCGCTTTCCTTTCTAACTCCTTCGCCCTTTGAAAGGCGGCGCGCGCCGTGGCAACGTCTTGCAGGCCAATATACGTGTCCGCCAGGCCGAGGTAGGCCATCGCAAGATTTGGATCCAGCCGTAGCGCTTGATGAAACGAGCGTGCCGCTTCAATCCAGACAAACGAATGCTCATACGCCAGACCCTGGTCGTAAAAAGCCTGCGCCTCAGTTGATGAAGTGCTCACCGCTTCGTGCACGTTACCGATTCCTTGCCGCAAGGGCATCGGTCGCTCGAGAATCTCCCGTGGCACCGGACCGCCTGCATGGCCCTCGTGTCCAGCCTGTGCGGAAGCCAATGGGACGAACGCGAGACTGCAGAGGGAAAACAATAAAGCTGCGGAGCGAATCAATCGCTGCATAGTTCGCCCCTCATCTCGGATTTTCACAATATTTCTTGCCTCATATTTCATTTATATCGACAGTCCGCACATAGTATCCGGAATCCAGCCGCCGCGCGCGTACCTGCGGTTCTCGCACCGCAAGCCGTATCGAATAAGTCCCCGGCGCACTAGGCGACCAGGCATGGCTCCACAACGTCCAGGGATCGTTCCGGCGTTGTTCAAACTGATCCACGCGGACATAATCCTCTTCAGGATTAAAGCGTATTTCCAGCGCCTTCACCGGCTGCGATCCTCCCCACGCAATTCCCACTACACGATATTTAATTTTCCCTGAAATCAACCATTTCTGCACGCGAATGGGCATGGCGGCCTGCTCGATCATCGCGGGTTGATACTCGCTGGCCAGGGCAGGTACGCCGCTTTGCTGCGTTCGCGCGGCGTACTCCTTCATTTGAGAGGTTGCTTCGGTGCTTTCGTCCACCAGAGTGATCGTATCCACCCACTTAATGCACGTGCACCCATACCATCCGGGGACCACCAGGCGAGCTGGCGCCCCATGGTCTGGGGTTAGCGCCCGGCCATTCATCTCCGTCGCCAGGAATGCTCCTGCTGCTTTCAATTCTTCCCGCGAAAATACCCAACTCGCTCCGGGTACCGAATTAGCCGACTTTGCCTCGTACTCATCAAATCCCGATACGAGTACATGCGTCGCTTCCTTCTTCGCCTTTATGTTCTCCAGAAGAGCGGCCACTGGCACGCCGCGCCACTCCGCCGCACTGATCATCCCAAACCGCGCAAAACCCAGATTGCCCGCACACTCCATCAAATGGAGTCCGACTGTTCGTGTCTCTCTTCTTAGATTTTCGATCGGCACGCTTGACGTCGACGCGACCAACCCGTCGATTCTTACGCCCCATAATTTCGCATCGGGAAGAAGCTTGGACGCTCGTGTACGCAAGTAGAATCGTTCTGTAGGAGTAATTTGGTTCACGCCCGTCAATTCCGACAAATCCGTGTACAAACGCCCATCCAGCTCTGCTCCTATTGGCGCATCCATTTGCACGCGGCCTTCGTGAATGAACTCCACGGTCCCCACCTGTTTGCCACCTGCAAACGGCTTGTCATTTGGTGCCGAGAAGAGCCACGGGACTTCACCGAGCCCGGCTACCCAGAGCCCTCCGGACACCAGTCCTGCCCTCAAAAACTCTCGCCGCGTAGGTTTTGTTTTAATTCCCCTGACCAATGCCACTCCAAGACTCGGATGGAGACTCTTATTGCGAGCCATTTTACATGATCGTGGAGGTCATTAAGAACGGCCCGCACGCCTTGCATCAAATTCAATCCGCTTAATCTAAAGTTTAGTCCCAGGAAATCTAAATTTATCCTTGACAAAGACCCTATGTGGTACTTCAATACCGCGCAATGGCCCTGTCCGCCAGTGCTTTGGGTGGGCAATTTTGTGGTGGTATCTCGATCCTTCGTGGAGAGACGACCTCGAAGCGCGAGTAGTTCCGTGCACGAAAAGCTTTTTAAAAAATTGGGGGTGTAGTGTGCGAGTGCGAACTTTTGTGGTTTTCTGTGTGGCTATCCTCATTTTGGCGACAAGCAACGTAGCCTGGTCGCAAACCGTGCAAGGCGTCATAACCGGCACCGTCACCGATCAAACCGGAGCCGTTGTTCCCAACGTGCCTGTCACCATAACCAACGTTGGCACTAACACCTCGGAATCAACCGTCACTGGCTCGGATGGTTCTTATCGCTTCTCCCTGGTCCCTCCCGGCAAATACACGGTCGACGTAAAGGCCCCCAATTTTGCCGAAGTGCGCGCCAGCGGAATCGTCGTGGAGGGCAGCCAAACCGTTACATTTAACGTCAAGCTCGAATTGGCCAAGGCCAGCGAAGTAATCGAGGTCACTGAGAATACCGCCCTTGTACAGACCGCCACTTCCGAACTCTCCACCCAAATTGATCGCACCACCATCCTGAACGCGCCCCTGGCGGATCGTGACGTGTTGGCGACGCTTCCTTTCCTGGCACCGCAAGTGGCGCCAGGCATCGATATGTCGCCCACCTCTGGTGGGGCACGTGAATCGGGTACCTCCTACCTGCTCAACGGCGGCGATGACAATGACAACTTTAGCGAAGGCGCGATTAATATCAGGCCGCCACTCGAATCCGTACAGGACTTCGCCATCATTACCAACAGCATGAGCGCCGAATACGGCCGCGGCGGCGGCGCCATCGTCACCGTAAACCAGACCAGCGGCACCAACAAGTTTCACGGCGCGCTCTACGAGTTCAACCGCAACGCGTTGCTGAACGCGAACGGCTGGTTCTATGATCGGGCTGTGCACGACGACACACAGGGCCTGCTATCAAAAAGACCAAAATATATTCGCAACCAGTTTGGTGGCGAGGTGGACGGCCCCATTTTCAAAGATAAGACCTTCTTTTCCTTTGCCTACGACCGCATTAAGTTGCTGGCTTCGACGACCAGTGCCAATAATTTCGTTCCCACCAGCGCTGGCCTCGCCTATATGCTCGCGCATGCGAACGGGAATGGCTCTGGCGGTCCCTCCATCGCGCAGCAAGTACTCAAGGCGTATCCTCCGGTCACTTCGGACAGCCCTTGCCCCGACACTGCGTTCACCGGAAAAGGCACGGATTACTGGACATCAAACGGCGTAACGGGTTTACCCAATCCCGTCGGCTGCCTCTCCTTCTCAGACCCGCAAACCGATACGGAGGACGCCTACTACGGTCGGGTGGACCACAACTTCAGTCCCAACAATCGCATCAGCGTCTCGGTGAACCTTTATCGGCAATCATTCGTGGATAAGTTCGGTGGTGGTCCGCTCAACACCAGCGCCCCTATCAGCGGAACAACCACAAATCATTTTCATAATATTACCCTGAGTGAGAGCCACATATTCAATCCTCGTCTCGTAAACGAAGCGCGTGTCTCCCACAACCGCCACTTCAACAAATTTATTGAAGGCGACGGGACCAACACCATCCCCAGTATCATCATCGATAACCAGAGCGGAGGCTGCTTGGGTTTCAATTTGGGCGGACCCTTTGAAGGTGGACAGATCGAGGGATTCGTCCAGGACCGCTGGGGCGCTTCAGATAATTTGACTTGGTCTCGTGGACGCCATTCTCTCAAGGTCGGTGGCGGGATGCAGCATGGCATCCTTTACCGCAACTGGGACCTGGGGCAGCCCGGTGATTACGAGTTTGGTGAACTGTATTCCGTCAACTCCAAAGCCACGCCGGCTGGCGGGGCATGTGCCTCGGGCAGTCAGTTAACTCCGGTATGCGACGCCACCTTGCTACCCGACGGCAGCATAGCTAACGTCGTGAACGAGCCCAATACCAACTTTACGAATGATTACCCATACTTTACGGAGACGTCCATCGACCCCAGGACGGGTGCGAAGGGCAACGCCTACCGCCATTACACCTACCACGATTACTATGCATTCGCTCAGGACGATTGGAGGGTTAACCAGCACCTGACTCTCAACCTCGGCGTCCGCTGGGACCGTTACGGCGCGCCGAGCGAAGACCACGGCATTATGGCGCAGTTCACCAACATTAATAGCTGCGACATTAACACCTTTAGCTGCATCGCCGCCGCCAGGGTCGGTCCGGTTGGTCGTATGTGGAACACGCAAAACCATGACTTCGCTCCGCGCATCGGCTTTGCCTGGGATCCCTTTGGCAACGGAAAAATGGCTATCCGCGGCGGCTATGGCATCTACTATGACCGCATCTTCGATAACATCTGGTCCAATGGCGCTTGGAACCCACCCTTCTACGCTTTGGCCGACCGTCAGGCAGACACTGGTGATGCCATTTTTTATTCCAACCCTACGTCCATTGGTCCCGGTTATAACCCCAGTATCCCGGGCTGCCAAATCCCGAATGCCCCCGTTCCAGGCGTCTGCGCTGGTCATCGCATCTCGATCCGCACTATGGACGTAAATATGAAGGACTCTTCCGGACAAAACTTCTTCCTAGGAGTGGAGCGGCAATTCCTAGGCAACTTCTTATTCCGCGTCAACTACCAAGGCTCTATGGGTCGGCACTTGCCCATGTTGGAGAACCTCAATCGCGTGGATGGTGACGGCTATTACAATTTTGCGAACAACCCCACCACCATTCGCGGCAGCCAGAGCCCAACGCGGCCCAACCCGCTCTACACCGGCTTCAACTACCGTTCTAACAGCGTCAGTTCCAATTACAATGCGTTGGTTATGGAAGTGCAGAAGCGCATGAGCAACGGCCTGCAATTTCAGACCGGTTACACTTACTCTAAACTGCTGGATGTTAACTCCGAGCTCTTCGCCGGCTGCTCGAACGTCGCTGCGACCGCTAATACCTATCCCTACTACTACATTACGAACACCAATCAGAAGCAGATCTACGGCCGCGCTTCTTTTGACCATCGCCACGCCTACAAGTTCAGCGTGACTTATGAGTTGCCTTTTCTGAAGGCTGAAAAGGGCTTCATCGGGCACGCTCTCGGAGGTTGGCAGCTCGGAAGCTTCTTCCAATTGTACTCCGGTCATCCAATCGATGTTCACAACGGTCGCGGCCGCATCCGTGCTCGGGCGTTTGTGCCTCCGGGCGGAGTTGAACCGAATGGCTCGATCTGCGATGCGATTGCGAACCCAAATGGCTGCACCCCACTTTTGAAGGATCAAAACGGCGCCCCCATCAACATCGGCGGCGACTATAATCTTGACGGCGTCCTCAACGACCACCCCAACTTCCTCGGCAGCAGCGTGAGTTCCGTTTATAGCGGTGCGAACCCTGCGGACGGCATTTTCACCGACAATAACCGCATCGGCTGCGGCGAAGCCGGCATGCCTGGGAACACTAGCCTCAGTGCCAGCTCAAGTACGTGCACCGGATTTACGCCCAGCACATTGTTCGGCAATCCGGCTTACCCCACCACCGGAACAACACCCTACAACCGGTTCGGTACGTTGGGTCGCGACATCTTCACCGGGCCGAAATTCCTGCAATTGGACATGTCATTGGGCAAGACCTTCAAGTTGACTGAGTCCATGAAGCTCGAGTTCCGTGCGCAGGCCCAGAACCTGACCAATCACCCGAGCTTCGACTGCATTCAGGCAGATCTGAGCAGCAGCCATTTCGGCAAGTCTCTCTGCCTGGCTCAGCAGAATAACAACTCCAGTGTCGGCTCGCTCGGCGCCCCCATCTCACGCATCATGTCGCTCGGTTTGCGGCTGGCCTTCTAAGGCCCGCTTGGTCTGCCGTCGCGGCAACTTAACTTTTTCCGGTCTCCGGAGCTTATGCTCCGGAGTGCATCAGCATCGTTAGCAGCAGACTTCCCTTGGAATGCGTATAGAGCCACGCGAAGGCAACAGATAGCGCCACTCCGAGCGCCCAAACTGGAAAGCACAAAGAAAACGCCGCCTGACTCACGCGCTACTCCACAACATCTGAGAATAACTCGAAATCGCGAGATTGCGGCCGGTGACGTAATGCAAATGTTGCAGACGGCGGCATTCGCGAGGGTACCCGCTCGGACGAGATTCGCCCAATAATCCCTCCCTGGCCACTCCCTCCAATGCGGCCTAAACGCGCCGCCTGCGGCGTCGCAGGTCTTCGCTACGGGAGTGGCCAGCGCAAGACAAACCATGCTCTAATGTCGGAAACGTCGGCGAGCAAACCTCAGCCTGAAGCTATTCCACTTAACATATAAGTAGGACATGAAAATGTCTCCTTTTTCTGCCCCATTTTCTGGGGCACCCAAAAGCGAGGGCTGCTGCTTCCAAAGCGAGCGGCTGCTTTATGGGAGGGAACCCAATGGTGGTGTAAGGGCGGAACCGGGAAAGCAGAAGCCGCGAAGCTGCCGGACGCAGGAATTAGCCCGAAGCAGTGCCCAAGAAAAATGAGCCGCAGAAAAAGGGCGTCTACTGAATTCAGTAAAGAGCGTGTGACGCGCAGATCCACCGAGGCCACAGGCCTTCGTTCCGGGAGTGGTCTGCGGATGTAAGACATGCTTTAATGACTGAATCGCTGGCGAGCAAACCACACCGAGGCTATTCCACTTAACATATAGATAAGACATTTTGTTTTTACCTTTCTTTCTGCCCCGTTTTCTTTGG
>DATFVD010000036.1:0-24782 GCA_035260505.1 Terriglobales bacterium | reverse complement strand
TTCACCTGCGCGCTCGCCACTTCCGGCCGGTAATGAATCGGCTTCAGAGGACCACCGTGAATTTTCAGGGGAGGCCGTCCACCTTCCGCGGCCTCGATCCTCGCGCCCATCTCGGAAAGCGGCGTCATAATGCGTGCCATCGGCCGCCGCGAGAGCGATTCATCTCCGCACAACTCACTCGTAAACGGCTGCCCGGCCAGAATTCCGCCCAGCATGCGCATGGTCGAGCCGGAGTTTCCGCAATCCAGCACCTGCGTCGGTGCGTTCAGTCGTGGCCCCACACCACGAACTTCAATCGCTCCGTCGCCGTCGTCATCTTTCACGCGCTTCCATTCGCAACCGAGCTTGGCCACGCAATCGAGTGTGCTCGCGCAATCGAGCGCCGCCGAAAAATTCTGGAACCGGCTCGTGCCCTCCGCAATCGCCGCCAGCATGGCGTAGCGGTGCGAAATCGACTTGTCCCCGGGAATGCGGACGACTCCGCGCACCAAACGCGCGGGACGAACGATGACATTCGTACCATGAAGCTTCGAATCAACAGGCATGAATTTAATATAGCGGAGATTTCTGGCACGAGAAATGACTCAGCACTGTGCCCTGTGTGGTGACGGGCGTCTCGCCCGTCCAAGACGAGCGCTGCTCGGCAGCCCGTGGCCACGGCATCTCTGGATTCGCTATACCTGACCCAGGCTATTGCGTGCGCACGCGTCCCACGGCTTCGGCGAGGATCTCCTGTGGCACTTCCCGCAGCGTCACATGGAATTCGAACATGGGAGTTTCCGACCCGCGTCCCCAGCGACTCACGTCCCAATGCGCGCGGACAAACCTGACTTCTGGCCGCGCCGTCAGATTGAGCAAAAGCGGAATTTCCTCGCGATAAAACTTCTGTGGAAAAGACGTGACCGGCTTCGCATCCCACGTGGCGCCATCCGCTGACCCGAAGATACTGACATCGAGCGATTCCTGCTCGACAATGTTGGTGATGGCCAGCGTCAGCAGAAAGATCCGCCCGGCGGAGCGGCTCACATCGAGCGCACTCCCGTCTCCTTTGGCATTGACCACCGTTCTTTCAGGAACGAGGAAGCCTTGCATCATGACGCGGAGATTCTAGCAGAGAGACCACGCAGCATGCTGTGACCAGGCTGCGTGGCTTCGCCCCAGGTCAACTTGCCGAAGCCTGTAACTGCTCTCCAACGTGCGAGTACTCTCCTGCCTTCCATTGCCTGGCTTGGGCAATGCAGAGAACGTGAAGCACGATGAACAGCGGCACTGCGAATGTAGGAATCAAACTCAACGGCAGCACCGTCATTAGCGCAGTCGCGACTTCGTTGGGACTAATCCACCTGGCAGTCGTCCCTAGTGTGACTGCCGTCACCAGGTCGAAAATACCCAGAATCTGCCATAAGATAAAGCCTCTCCTGCGGCTGAAATTCGCAAGCTTGAGGGCCGCCAACGGTGCGGTTGCTCCAATGGCGATGTCGCCCCAGCCTGCAGGCAACGCGAAGACGCCCGGCAGGAGCCCGGCGGCGTACAGCGCCAGAAACGTGAAGCCTGCGATCCTCCAGGACTGCACATAGGTCAAAATGCGCGGGTCTAAAGACAGCGTGAACTGCCGAAATCCCGCCGAGGTCGCAAACCAGAGCAGAAACATGGCAATAGGAACAACCACCGCCAGGCCCAGCGCCAGCGGCGGAACTTGAGGATCAGTTTTGAACAGGTGCAAGGCCGAAGCCGACAGTGCAAAGATGAACCACGCGGCGATGAGGCCGCGGGTGAGTCTTCTATAACTTGCGTTGTTCGCGACAGAGTTCATGACAAATCTCCTTGGGTAGTCACCAGAGTTGTAACTTCATTGGTTAGTTTCATAAGGGCATGCCAGCGCTTATCGCCCAGCTGTCGCCCCAACTGTGCTTGCGCCTTTTCCCATGAGGGAAGGGCGCGGGTGAATTGACGGCGGCCGGCTTTCGCCAAACGCAGCAAGCGTTCTCGCCGGTCGTCGCCACGGCGCTCTGCGATCCACCCCTCACGGCCCATGATTCGCAGCGTACGTGTGAGGGTCGTGCTGTCCATGGCAAGGATCTGCCCCAGCGCACCCTGGGACACCTCTCCCGCCAGGGACAGTGCCTGCAAAACCGTGAATTGTGTGGCTCGAAGACTCAGAGGGCGCAGCGCCTCGTCATACAGCTGAGTGAGCGCCCGTGACGTCCGGCGAAGGCTCGCGCACATGCAAGGCAGGTCCGGGAGCTTGTTGCGCGTATCGTTCATGTCCACAATAGATGTATACACATCTTTTGTGGATTCAAATCTTATATCGACGATCCACAACTTCGCGGAAGAATTCCCTGCGACAGGAATCCCGGGGGAAATCTAAGGGAGGAGCCAGCCACAACTGCCTATTTCAATGCGACGTCGTCCAAAAACTGACGTAGAATTATCCCAACTGACTCTGGCTGCTCCCAGGGCGCGTAGTGTCCAGCCTTCGGAATCACCTTCAACCGGCTGCCAGCAATGTTCTGCCGCATCAGTTCGCCGTCGGCGACGGTCGAGAGCACATCTTCTTCCCCGATCACAATCAGCGTGGGCACGTTGATCGTCTTCAGGTCCGCGACCGAGTCGGGCCGCTCCGCCATTCCTCGCAGCACCAGGCTGATATCCTCGGCCGACATTTTGCGCATCATGGCGCGCGCGCCTTCGACTAAATCCGGCCGCGTGGTCACCGTCGTGCGCCCCATCAGCTTCGGGGTCATGCTCTCGATGAACGGTTCGGTTCCCTGCTCCAGGACGGCAGCCGCGGCCTTCAACCGATTCGCGCGAGCTTCCGCCGTATCGGCCTGAGGCCGCGTATCGCAAAGCGCGAGCGCGCTTACCCGCTCGCGAGAGCGGCGCCAGAATTCGAACAGAATGTATCCGCCGATGGAACATCCGATGAACGTGGCCTTGCCAATGCCGACGGCATCGAGCACACGGGTGATGTCGCTGGCGTGTTTTTGCATCAGGGCAGGGCCTTCGCCAATCTCCGAATCACCGTGCCCGCGCAGGTCGGGAAGAATCAACTGGTAGCGCGAATCGAGCGCGGCCGCCACCGGCGTCCAGAATTCGTGATGACAAGGAAAAGGATGGAGAAGAACGACCGGCGGGCCCTTCCCCCGAATTTCATAGAAGATTTCCGCATCGTCGCTGCGCAAGCGTTCCATGGAAGGAGAATTAGAACACAGACAAGCGTTCCCGTAGAGACGCAGCGTGCCGCGTCTGGGCTCGCACCGCGATTCTTCGCGGGCAGCGCGGGACGGGGCAAGCCCCGTCTCTACAATTAAGTCGTGATCGGCTGTTGTGAGACTGCCACTGGTAAACGGAGCGGCTCCTCGGAAATGATGATCCATCCGAGCACATACGCGATGATGCCCGGGAAAATTCCGCATGCGAGCGTGATGAAGAACCACAGAATGCGCACGAGCGATGTGTCGAGGTCGAGATACTGCGCCAGCCCGGCGCAAACGCCCGCGATCTTCCTGTCGGAGCGTGACCGCATCAGTCTCTTCGGCGGCGGCGGAATCCCCACCACGTTCCCGCAGTGCGAGCAATAACGTCCATCCTCGGCGATCACCTTGCCACAAGCGTTGCAGTACATGAATGTCTCCCTCTTACTTAGGATACGACGATAGCGGGGGAAATGTTCCGCGCGCGGCGGTTATCCCTGGCCCTCTAGCCGACGCCGGAGAGCGGATGGCTGAGAGCTGCTACTCCCGGTACGCGTCTTTTATTCTCTTTCGAGCCCTGTCCGCCTCGGCATTGCCCGAATTTGTAGCCACTACCGCCTCGTACTTCTTCACTGCCAAGGCCCGCTTCTGGAGCTGGTCATACATCTCTCCCGCCCCCAGATTCGCTTTCTGCAGCAGCTCCGGATCGGCTCCCGCCACCTCGCTCACCAGATCGTAAGCCGCAGCCGCAAACAGATATTGTTTTTGGCTACGCAGCAGGTCGCCCAGTCCCAGCGCCGCGATTTCGTAATGGAGACTGCCATACTTTCCCTCGCGCCCGCTCTGCCACACCCGGCGATACTGTTCTTCGGCTTCGGAATTCTTGCCGGACGCGCGGAGCAGATTCGCCTCTTCCAGGGGCAGAAGATAGTTGCGTGGAAACCGTGGACCGATCGCGCGTGCGATCTGCAAAGCCTCGCCATAGCGGTGTTCGCGGCGCAGGAAAACCATGAGCACCACCCCGGCGTCCATGCTGGTTTCAACATTGGCGTGGTAGTCATCGCTCAGATACTGAATTCCCTTGTCTTTGTCGCCGCTCAATCCGGCGAGCGCAACCGCCATCCTTGCCGCCAGCGACAGGCTTCCCATCACATAGTTGTGGGCTCCAACTATCAGCTTCGCATCGGTGTACCTCGGAGCCAACTCCAGAACGCGTTCGTGATCATGGCGTGCTCCCACCGCATTGCGCAGCGAAGAAAACCATGCGCGCTCGATCAGTGCCGTGTAAAACGCGAATTGTCCGCGCGTGACGCCGCGGGCATAGAGCATGTCAACGTTATTCGGATTGCGCGCCAGATCGGCCTCCTCCAGCTTCTCGGCTTGCTCCACCAGTTGCTTGATGCGTTCCTTCTGCGCAGGATCGGCAGGCCGGTGCGCTTGTCCGATAAAACTGTCGTTCGCGTATTCCCCGGAATTCATCGCGCCCATGCGATACAGCTCGCGCACCTGAATCGCGGAAAGCAGGTGATTCACGGCAAAGGGATCGTCAGGATGACGCGACAGTATCTTCTGGAAGTCCTGAATCGCAGCGTCGTAGTCGAGGTTGTAGTAGTGGTCGAAAGCCGCCGGATTCAGTGGATCCGCAGGGCGGAACGAGGTCGAAATCGAAGGGTCAGCCGCCAGGCAGACTTGGGCAAGGATCAGCAGGATGACGGCCGTCAAAGCAGAACGGTGCCGGCAGAGGAGGAAAAGCACGCCATAGGGAGTTTAGCAGTTCTCAGTTCTCAGTTCCCGGCTCTCAGTTCTCAGGTCCCGGCTCTCAGTCGAACGATTTGGCTTTCCTCTGAGAACTGAGAACCGGGAACTGAGAACTTTCTGAAACTCGATCTAGCCGCGGGGAACCAAACCGGGTACGTCCGCAAGCCAGCCACGTCGTGCAAAATGGGGAATTCAGGGTTGGACAACGTAAATCTTGCCCTCCGAGCCGCCGCCCTCCCCCTCGGCCTGCTTGTAACTGTCGTCTTTGCAATACCTTGCTTTGGTGATTCGCTTGCGATCAGAAAAGGAACGAAAGCAGACCTCCTTATGGCAGAAGCAGCCGATCAGGCACAACACGATTTTTGGCGGCCGCCCATGCCGGTTTCCAAAGCTGTCGTAATCCCCGAACGAAGCGCAACCTGCCATCGTTGCGGGACCGAGTTCATTGTCAGCTCCCTCTACTGCCATGCCTGTGGCGCTGGCCGTCCCGAGCTCCGCGTAAGTGGAGCGCGCGCGCTGCAAGTCCCTGGTCTTACGGAACTTGCCTCGCTCGGTGAGCGGCTGGGTCTCACTACTCCCGCGTTCGTCGCTTTTCTGGTAGGCACACTCTGTGCTGCGGCAGCTCTCGTAGTCAGTCTGTTCTCCAGCGACAAGACCACACTCGACTGGCAGGCAATTCAGCTGTGGCGGATCGAGTGGTTGCTCGCGGCAGTCGCGGCGTTTGTCGCCGGATGCCTGCTTAAGAAGTAGTTCTCAATTCTCAGCCTTAATCCCACGTTACCCGTAGAGACGGGGCTTGCTCCGTCTCAGACGCGGCCAGCTGCGTCTCTACGGGAATGATCCGGCGCCCGCTTGCCGCCTTCAATTTCGCGAATGCGCGTGCTCGCCATCCGAAACGACGGCGCTTGGCCGCCGTTGCTGGCTCATGCGGTAAAGGTGATGCAGTGGCCCAGCTCCGTGACCCAGCGGATGGGCATTGGCGATCGCGGCTGAGACGTATACTTTGGCGAGAAGAACCGCCTCGGGAAGTCCACGACCATGCGCCAGATGGCAGGCGAGCGCCGTGGCGAACGCACATCCGGTGCCGTGGGTGGAAGCCGAGCGCTGACGGTCCGCCTTGAAACCCTCCTCCTCCCTGCCACGGGCGGTCGTGAAGCTCAGGAGATCGATCGCCTTCTCCAGGTGGCCTCCGGTCACTACCACGTTCGCCGCTCCCAGAGCGTGCAGGCGGGCGGCCGCCTCGCGCATCTGATCAAGATTCGTGACGGCCATCCCGGCAAGGACGCCGGCCTCCTCAAGATTCGGTGTGACCAACTCCGCCAGCGGCACCAGCCTTTCGATCAATAGCCGGATCCCCGCCGCATCCAATAAATCCGCTCCGGAGCTCGACTTCAGAATTGGATCGAGCACCACATGCGGCAGCCTGGCTCCACCCGGAAAAGTCTGGCCGAGAAAACCCGCGACCGCCTCTACCACCTGCGCATTCCCCAGCATGCCAATGTGGACAGCCGAAACGCCCACGTCCGAAACCAACTCCTGCAAAGTTTCCACAATGATTTTGGGATCGACCCCCTCAACCCGGCTTACCCCACGCGTCGACTGGACCGTTAAGGCTGTAATGCACGAAACCCCATAGCATTCATGGGCCGCAATCGTCTTGATGTCGGCAGTGATTCCCGCGCCCGAGGACGGGTCAAACCCGGCAATGGTAAGCACTATGGGTGGGGTCAGGGCCATGCCCGTCACTCTAAACCCAAAGGTCCAACAAGGGGAACACCACTTCTGAGTCTGCTCCAGCAATGGCCTGCGCGGAAGGTCATGTTTATCCGAAGGGACGAATGGCAATCCATTTCGATGCTCGGCATGTACCAATCAGTACCCTGCATCATCCGTATTATATTGATTATTAAGCAGTTATCAACATTTTATCGTAAGTCTAACATTCCACAGCCGATTAAAATAAACTTCCGAACCTGAAATTCCTCTATTTACTACTAAGTAATCAATTCCTATCGACTGGTTTCAATGACATACAGTGGCAAATCCATATTTTTCATGGGGCTAAGTCATTGATTAATTACCACTTAGTTAATCGGGTGCCGGGGATTTTTCATTGACACAACCTACCTCCCTAGCTAGCATCAAAGGATTGATCGTTTGACCGAAGGAGCATACGACCAGAAAACGACTTTCATGAGAGGTAACTGAATGCGACGACGTTTAGCCGAAGGGTTGGCCGTGCTTTTATCAGTAGCCAGTCTGGGGGTCGGAGCCGCATCCGGGCCAAGCAGCCTGGAAGCCGCCAAGGTCATACGCCCACAGGTCATTGCGACCAGTGGCCACATCACATCGAAGTCCAACAGCTCGAAGTCCAAGGCCTATCAGGTAGGAACCGCTTCCTGGTATGGAGAGCAGTTCCAGGGCAAACAGACAGCTAGCGGAGAGCCCTTTGACATGCAGGATTTCACGGCCGCCCACCCCACCCTCAAGCTGGGCACGTTCGTCAAGGTCACCAACCTGAGGAACGGCAGGTCCGTGGTGGTTCGAATCAATGACCGGGGTCCCGTGGTGGACGGCCGGATCATCGACCTTTCCTACAACGCCGCACGTGCCCTGGGCTTCCAGGACCTCGGTTTGCAGACGGTCCGATTGGACCTGTACCAGCCCACGAATTACAGGCCTACGAACATGGCGTTGCTGCAACCCGTAGCCAACTTACAGTAAACCCGATAAACTCGGCAACGAAAGTGAGAATATGGACCCGCGCCAGCGTCTCATCGTTGCCTTGGATGTATCCACGGCCGCAGCCGCCCGGAAGATCGTGGCGGCTGTCGGTGACTCCGCCCACGCTTATAAAGTCGGCCTCCAGCTCTATACCGCCGAAGGTCCTGCCTTTGTCCGCGAACTGACGGGTTCGGGCCGACGCGTCTTTCTCGACCTCAAATATCACGACATTCCCAACACCGCGGGAGCCGCTGCCCGGGAGGCGGCTCGGTTGGGCGTGAGCATGCTGACCGTGCATGCTTCCGGAGGCGGCAAGATGTTGCGAGCTACCGCCGACGCCGCGCAAGTTGTGAATCCCGACTTGCTCGTCCTGGCAGTTACCGTGCTCACCAGCCTGAATGACGTCGAACTGGGCAAGATTGGCCTGCGCGGCGGAGTGCTCGATCAAGTCCTGAGGCTCGCCGCGCTGGCACTGTCGAATGGATGCAAGGGCGTGGTCGCGTCGGCGCTCGAGGCCGCCGCTCTGCGCGAGGAGTTTGGCCGCGATTTCACGATCGTGACCCCGGGAGTACGCCCGGCGGGCAGTGGACCCAACGATCAGGCGCGCGTCGTCACCCCCGCGGAAGCGATTTCCGCTGGAGCTTCGCACATCGTGGTAGGGCGCCCAATCACAGAGGCCTCCGACCCCGCGGCCGAAGCGCGAGCGATTCTGGGACAGATTGGGTAGAGGCGGAGTTCTCAGTTCCTAGTTCTCAGTTCCTAGTTCTCAGTTCTCAGTTCCTAGTTCTCAGTTCTCAGTTCTCAGAAAAAGCAAAAGGCGCGACGGCTAGCCGCGTCTCTTTTTATTTCGCTGGTTTTACTGAGAACTGAGAACCGAGAACTGAGAACTGCCCTTCAGAGCTTCTCGAAGAACTCGCAGCCCGCGCAAGAAATATAGATTCCTCCGGGCACTCCGCGCTCGCGATCTTTCACGCGCTTGACGATGCGCGTTTCCTTGCCGCACTTGGGACATGCGGTCGATTTCGTGGTATCCATGACCTTTTTCCGGTCGGCAGTCTTTGCAATTTTCGCCATTCACCTCTCCTGACAGGAATGTGCCGCCGGGCCAAATCCGTCGCCCGCGGTTCTACCTGGTAATTTGGGGAGTATCGTCGTCGAGCGACTAAGGTACGCCGGCCCATCTCAAGTCCGGCAGGACCAACCCGCACGGAAGCGGTGCACTGTACTCGCCTCCAGAATCTTACACGAATTGCAGCCCTGGCGGGGCCGATGCCTTCGACCGCTCTGCTGCTGGGAAAAAGCAGCTGCAACCTTCTGAGCAAGAGCGGCGGCGGCAGAGTCAGGCAGGCCATTCTCTAAAGCCAAGCGGTAGTTCCAAGGCCGCTGATCGCCCAGCATGCAAGAAAAAAGGCGGGACCGAAGTCCCGCCTTTCTGTCTAGAGAAAATGCGACTGCCGCCTAACCTCCGATGCCGGTAAGTGTCGCGGAAGAAGGGCTGCCGCCACCATTATTCATCACGTTGAACTTAGCGTTCCGTTTCCCGGTCACCGTCGGCTTGAAAACGACGCTGACCGAGCAGTTGGCTCCCGGAGCAATCGTCGCACCGCAGGTGTTGGCCGTGATGCTGTAATCGGCCGGTGCCGTCCCGCTGAGCGTAAACCCGCTAAAGGTGACGATGGCCGGGCCTACATTGCTCACCGTGATGGACTGCGGCGAACTGGTCTGGCCAACGGTTATGGTCGCGTAGTTCAACGCCGTCGGGTTTACCACGATGGAGACACCGACGCCTGTCAAGGCTACGATTTGCGGGCTGCCAGGGGCATCGTCGGTGAAGCTCAGGTTGCCCTTGCGGGTTCCCTTCGCCGTGGGCTTGAAGGTTATGCTGACCGTGCAACTGGCGCCCGCCGTGACCTGAGAGCCGCAAGTTTTGCTGGAGATGGCGAAATCGCCGCTCGCAGTGATGCTGGAGATGTTGAGTGTGGCACTGCCGGTGTTCGTCAGCGTGACAGTTTTAGGCGCACTGGTGGAGCCGATCGCGACCTTCTTGAAGTTCAGCGTGGCCGTCGACAACGACACAATCGCGCCCCCGCCGCCGCCGCAACCGGTGAAGGCGAAGGATCCAATATTCGTGCTCCAGTTGAAGGTGCCACTGACTTTTTCGTACTGGCTCACATACCAAAATGTGCAGTCGTCGGTGGGGTCAACTTGCAGAGCGGTGTAGTCGCCCCAACGAGACAGACCGGTGGTCTGCGATCCAGCGCCCACCACGAGGCTGGCTTCGGTCTCCATCGTGCCTAAGATGTCGCTTGGCACGCGACCGGTATAACGAATGGAGGGATGGATGCTGCTGCTGGAGGCGCTGTATCCGAGCCCGATATCCCCATTCTTATCCTCGGCGATGCTTCCCATCCAGCGATAGGTAGTATCCGGGGCGAAAGTCCCTTGCTGATTCAGGGTCACGGTGCCGGCTGGGTCATAAAGTTCATACCAGCGGACCGCCACCTGGCTTCCGCTGGCGACGGCATGGTTCACAACTGCCCGATCGTGATCGGAAAAGTGCCGGACGGCAAAACGGTACATCAACCGGTCGCCGAGCGTATCCAGAGTCTGAGTTGTGCCGAGCTGGGGAACGCAGGTACCACCATTGCCGCAGGCGAGGGTTTGGTTCGCCACGCTAATGGTAGTCGGCGAAGAGAGAGTAGCCGTCGACGTCGCGAAGTTCAGCGTCAGCTTGCGGAGGTACAACTCGCCGGGATTGTTGTTCTGCCAGGTCAGGAACAGTCCGGGGGTGCCATCGGTTGGAGCAGTTGGGCCATCGATGTCGGAAGGTAAGTAACCGCCTTCGTTATTGGGCGTCCTCTTGCAGAGTTGTGCCGCCGACGCGGTGCCGGCCAGCATCTTCGTCCGATCGAAAGCACACAGGTCCGCTCCAAGGAAAGACTGACCATTTTGAAAAATGTTGTAGGTTGCCAGGTATGCCGCGTTGCTGGTGGTGGGCCAAACCCCAACTTTGGGGTAGTCGTTCAGATTGGCGCCAAAAGAGTACGCGTAGAGGAAGTAGGCGCCAGCCGGGTCGTTGGTCTTGGACACGGCAACGCATTCCGAGTACCCGCTGCCAATGCCGATGTCGCTGACCACCCAGCGGTCCGCCAGACGGTCGTAGTTCACAATAGGATCGCTTGCGCCCGAAGCACAGTTGCCGCCGAGTGCGGCAAAGAAAGTCGTGATATTGGTTGGACCCGCAAGAATCGTGCCGCTCTTGTTGTAGACCGCGTAGCGCACGTTGACCGTCTCTACGATATGGTTGGGACCAACTGCCAGGTTGGCATCCGAAGGCGCATAGTTCTGCGCCGGAACGCCGTCGAAATCAACTCCTGCAGTCGCCGAGATAAACGGCTTGATTTCCTTCTGCAGTACCGGGTCCTCTTGTTGCAAGGGACCGTTTACGGCATGCGACCGCAGTGGAACCGGCCGAGGCTCCGGCATTTCCCGGATTGCGAAGATTGATTCATCGATCGGAAGCTCTGCCACGCGCTGCGAAACCGCGAAGGCCGATGGGTAGGTCACGATGGTTTTGCTCTTGTCAGTTTGGGCAAAGGCCAGCGTTGTCAACGCCAAGCCACATAGAATGAGAGTTCGAACGACCGTGCCTACACGAAACATTGCTTTCTCCTCGTGAAACTTGCTTAGGGATTGGGCCAGAGTGGGAGTCCGGAATTTATTCATTCTTCGAATTCACTTGCGGGTCTGTTCCACAACTTCGCGGTTTCACCGTTCAGGAAGCACAGCTTTTAGTGCTGCCTGCGCATACGAGTACTGCATTTTCGGTCAAAACCCGCTGGGGCGTGGGCGGGGGTTGTGGAAGCTACTATCGCGAGTAGTTATATCTCGTTTTCAGCAAAAGACCAAGCAAAATCGGCGCGCAGCGCGGTTTTGCGGCAATGTTGAATTTATTTTCACATCAGGCATGCCGAGGCGAACCAGGGAACTAAGTATCCCGAAATTCACTCCAGCCGCAGAGGCGCTTGCCAGCGACCGCGCTCCATTTCGAGCTTCGCGGCGACCGCCAGCACCACTTCTTCTTCCCATGGCCGCCCGACAATCTGCACCCCGATCGGCAGGCCCTCGTCCGAATAGCCCATGGGCACCACGACCGCGGGAAAACCCAGCAGATTAAACCATTCGCAATAGCTCCAGGCGTCGAGATACTTCACCGTCTTCCCTTCCACCTGCCATTCCCGCTCGCCATGACGAAAAGCGGGGATCGCAGCCGTAGCGCAAATCAGCACAGGACATTTCCGCATCTGCACGAGAATCTTCTCCCGCACCGCATCTCGTCCGAGCCACGCGGCAAGCAGAGATTCACCACTGTGCGCAGGCACGGCAGTAGTCCATTCGCGGAACTCCCGCAGAATCGGGCTCAGTTTGGTCTCGTGGCCACGCAACATGAGCTCTAGAATCATCCCGCCGGCGGTGCCGAAAAATTCCCACCACAACCGGCGCGCTTCTTCGAGCCCTTCGGGACGGAAGGGATCGACACGAAATCCGCCGCTCGACAGGAGCGCCGCCGCGTGATTGACCGCCGACCTCGTCTCTTTCGTGACTGGAGTCCGCCCATCGTCTTCGAAGAATCCGACGTTGATGGTTCGCACTACCTTGTCGTCAATCTCGCGCACCGAGACCGGCGCGCCGCAAGGATCGCCGTCGTCCCACCCCGCCATCGCTTCAAACAAGGTCTGCACATCTTCTATCGTGCGCGCCATCGGCCCGACCACTCCGATCAGGGCAAAGGGCCCGCCAGCTTTCGGAAAATGCCCCGTCGAGGGAATGCGCCCGGGAGTAGGCTTCAATCCGCAGATGCCGCAAAAGTGCGCCGGTTCGCGGATCGAACCGCCGCCGTCGCTCCCCACGCCGCCAGCCGAAAGTCCCGCCGCAATGGCAGCAGCCTCTCCCCCGCTCGATCCGCCCGCGGTGCGGGTCAGGTCCCAGGGATTGTTCGTTCGTCCATATAAGAGATTGTCGGTCTCCCACGCCATGAGCAGTTCGGGCGCATTGGTGACACCCAGAATCACGGCCCCGGCCGCGCGCAGCCGCGCAACGAGAGGCGCGTCCTCGACGGCGATATGTCCGGCGCGCAACCGCGACCCGGCTTCACAAAGATGTCCGGCAACATCAATCGAAGACTTGATGGATAGCGGGACACCATGCAGCGGCCCGAGGTGGTCTCCCCGCAGAATCGCTTTCTCTGCGTCGCGCGCCTGGGCCAGCACGGCTTCCGGTTTGTAATCGACGAACGCGTTCAGTTTCGGATTCAGGCGTCCGATGCGATCAAGATGAGCGCGTGCCACCTCCATCGGTGAGACGTCTTTCCGGCGAATCTGCGCGGCGATTTCCCGCGCGGAAAGAAGAAGAGGGCTTGACGTCATGAAGTGTGCAAACCGGCGCAACGAAACTCAGGATATATCAGCGAAGGGGTTTCCTTCGTGGCCTTTCTCTCGTGTGACTTCGTGCCCTTCGTGGTGAAGGCTTCTGAACTTGAACCACATCCTTCGCCAGAGGCTGCTGCGTTCCGATTGTTTCCAGTAGAGTAGGGAGTTACATCATCATGGCGGGAACGAGGGTCAGCATCAAAATGAAGATCCAGTTAGCACGATGTTTTTTCCTTCTGACGATCTTTCTGACGATGCCACTCTGGGCTCGCTCGCACAACCGCCATCCTGCCAAGGAGGAAAATCCCTCAGACCCGGGTTACGTGCTTGCGCTCGGAGCCGCTGACCATTTCCTGCACGCCTGGCAAACTGGAGATGCCGAAACCGGCATGGTCCTGCTCAGCAATGGCCTCCGGCACTCGCAGAATTCCGACACGCTGGAAGAGTTCTTTTCGAACACGACGAACCGCGCCTTCGAGATCACGCGCGGCCGTGGACATCAAGGTCTCTACAGTTTCCCGGTCGTGCTGGTCACCATTCGAGGTGATCGTGTGGCGCGCAAATTTTCAGAAATAATCCTGATCGAAGCTGGAAAGAACGACTGGGTGGTAGATAAACTTCCCTAGGAAGTCAATCTAGTGTGGCTTTAGCCGCGCCGTAAGGACCCTAAATCAGAAGCGGCTTTAGCCGCTGAGGCTCTCATTCATGAAGCATATCCACAAGGTTGCCGTACTCGGCGCAGGCACGATGGGCGCTCGTATCGCGGCGCATTTCGCTAACGCGGGAGTCCCTTCGCTGCTGCTGGACATACTTCCACCAGACGCACCTCCAAACGGCCCCGCCCGCAACAAAATCGCGACTGCCGGACTCGACGGTGCCGTCAAATCGAAGCCCGCCGCGTTTTTCGAGGCGTCGCTTTCGCGGCTCGTAACTGTGGGAAATTTCGACGACGACCTGAAACGCCTGGCCGAAGTCGACTGGATCATCGAGGCTGTAGTCGAGAATCTCGAAATCAAGCGGTCGTTATTAAGAAAGGTGGAAGCGATCCGCAAGCCCGGCACGATCGTCACCACCAACACGAGCGGGCTTCCGGTGGCGAAAATCGCCGAGGGTTTCTCCGAAGACTTCCGGCGCTCGTGGTTCGGCACACATTTTTTTAATCCCCCGCGCTACATGCGCCTGCTGGAACTGATCCCAACCCCCGAGGCGGACCGCGCGCTGATCGATGCAGTCACGCACTTCTCCGACACGCAACTGGGCAAGGGAGTTGTGCTCGCGAAAGATACACCCAATTTCATCGCCAATCGCATCGGAACATTTTCCGTGCTCAACGTGATGCGGCTCATGCAGGAAATGGATCTGACCGTCGAAGAGATCGACGCCCTCACCGGCCAAACCGTGGGCTGGCCGCGCTCGGCCACCTTCCGGACCATCGACCTGGTCGGCCTCGATATCCTCGGGCACGTAGTCACGAACATGACTCAGAACGTGCACGACGAGCGCAGTGAATTGCAGATTCCCGCTTTCTTCCGCCAGATGCTGGAACGCAAATGGCTAGGCGACAAAACCAAGGGCGGATTCTACAAAAAGAGTGTAGGGGGGGCGTCCTCGCCCGCCGAACCCGCCAAAGGTAAAGAAGACGAGCGCCTCGCGCTCGACTGGAAGACCCTGGAATATCACCCGCGCCAGAAGCCGAAATTCGCGGCCCTCGACATGGCGAAAAACGTCGAAGACACAGGAGCGCGCGTTCGAATGCTGCTCGGCATGGATGGCAATGCCAGCGGCGCACCGCAGAAGCCCGACAAAGCAGCCGCGTTCCTGTGGGCAGCTCTCTCCGACCTGTGGACATATTCCGCCAATCGCATTCCCGAAATCTCCGACTCCATCGTTGAGATCGATCGCGGCATGCGCCTCGGCTTCAACTGGGAACTCGGTCCCTTCGAACTCTGGGACGCCGCCGGCGTGGAAGCAACCGTAGCGCGCATGAAAAAAGAAGGCCGCCCGATAGCAGCCAATGCAGAAAAGTTGCTCACCTCCGGACAGAAGTCCTGGTACGCCGACGATCCGAAGACGCCGTCGGGCAAGGCCTACTTCGACCTCGCCAGCGGGAATCTCAAGCCCGTAGCTGCCCCCGCCGGAGTCTGGTCCGTCGAAGTGGCAAAAAAGTCCAACGGCGTGGTCAAGAAAAATTCCAGCGCCTCGCTGGTGGACATCGGCGACGGTGTCGCCTGCATCCAGTTCCACTCCAAGATGAATGCCCTGGGCGCCGACATCATTTCGCTCATCCTCCAGACGCTGAAGCCAGGCGGCCCCGGCGACAACTTCGACGCCTTCGTCATCACCAACGACGCGCAGAATTTTTCCGTAGGCGCGAACCTGATGCTGCTCCTCATGTCCGTCCAGGAAGAAGAGTGGGACGACGTCGATCTAGCCATTCGCCAGTTCCAAGGCATGACGCAAGCCATAAAGTTCTCCCCCAAGCCAGTAGTGATCGCGCCCTTCGGACTAGCGCTAGGCGGCGGCTGCGAAGTCTCCCTGCACGCAGCCGCCCGCCAACCGCACGCTGAGCTCTACATGGGCTTGGTCGAGGTCGGAGTCGGCCTCCTGCCTGGAGGCGGTGGCTGCAAGGAAATGCTGCTTCGCGCGGTGGACAGCGCGGTTTCCATTCGTCCCGGCGGCCGCGGCGAATCGGTCGAACTGATGGAAGCGATGAAGAAAGCCTTCGAAACCATCGCCACCGCGAAAGTCTCCACCTCGGCTCAGGAAGCCCACGGACTGGGGTTCCTCTCGAGCTCCGACCGGATCACCATGAGCCGCGAGCGCGTTCTCAGCGACGCCAAAGCCCGCGCGCTGGAAATGGCAAGCGCAGGCTATGAGCCGCCCGTGATGCGCACGGACATTCCCGCCCCCGGCGAAAATATCCTCGCCGCTCTGAAAATGGGCGTCCATCTGATGCGTCAAGGCGAGTACATTAGCGATCACGAAAAGAAGTTAGGCACAAAAATCGCCGAAGTGCTCTGCGGAGGGAACATCACCCCCGGCACACCAGTCAGCGAACAATACCTGCTCGACCTCGAGCGCGAGGCCTTCAAATCCCTATGCGGCGAAAAGAAGACGCAGGAAAGAATTCAGTTCACGCTGAAGACAGGCAAGACGCTGCGAAATTAGCGACGCCAATGGAGAGACGGGCGTCCTCGCCCGTCCCGGTTGTGTGGCGACGGGCGCCCTCGCCCGTCCAAGCCGAGCGCAGCTCGGCAGCAGCTGCCTGTGGCCATAGCCACTTTGGAGTCGTTAATCCAACGCAACTCTAAATTTATTTCGACAACGTCTGATCCAGCGAGAACGCTCCTGCCCCGCGCAACAGCAGCGCCCCGGCCATGGCCAGCGCCAGCAGATGAAACTCGAATCCCTCGCCCTTCTGCGTCCCCATCCAGTTCATGAAGAAGCCGTTCGCCAAGTGCACCATGAAGATGGCTCCCACCATCAGGCCGGCAACTCCGAGAGAAGCGATGCGCGTCAGTAATCCGACGATCAGCCCCAGCCCGCCAAAGAATTCCGTGCAGATGATCAGAAATGCCATGGGAGCAGGCATCCCCATATGGGTAAAGGCTCCCATCGTGCCGTGGAAACCAAAGCCTCCAAACCAGCCCAGCATTTTTTGCGCGCCATGAGCGAAGAATACAACTCCCAGAACTACTCGCAGGATGGTCAAGGCCACGTCGTTGCTAGTACTCATCAGTCGCTTCATCGTTTCTCCTGGCGGGATCGGTCATCTTGCGTGTCTTACCACGACGATGGCTCCCGCGATTGTCGTTATAACAACAACTCACTTCGATTCTCTTCCCCACCACAAGATTCACTTTTTCCAGCCGCCGCGCAACTCACCCCGCCGCCCCGTTCCCGGGAACATAATCCCCCTCCCGGATGCGGCGTATAATTTGTGAACTAGACTTCGTGAAGGATGGTACAGACGAAAATGTCCGCAGGCAATGGCGATTCGAAAAACGGCCCTACCGGTAATAATAATGATTTGGATGCGGTCCTGAAGCCGCGGGCAGAGTGGCTGGCCAAGCGGAAAGCCGTGAATACCGACGGCAACTTCTCCCAGATGCACTACGCCCGCCAGGGCGTGACGACCGGTTCAATTACAGAAGAGATGCGCTACATCGCCCACCGCGAGAAGCTGACGCCAGAACTCGTCCGCGATGAAGTCGCTCGCGGCCGCATGATCATCCCCGCGAACATCAACCATCCCGAACTCGAGCCCATGGCGATCGGCGTCGAGTCGCTCTGCAAGATCAACGCCAACATCGGCAACTCCGCCGTCACCTCCAACGTCGACGAAGAGCTAAAAAAGCTGCACACCGCCGTTCACTACGGGGCCGACACTGTAATGGACCTCTCCACCGGCGGCGACATACCCACCATTCGCGAAGCCATCATCCGCCACTCGCCCGTCCCCATCGGCACGGTTCCAATCTACGAAGCCATCTCGCGAGTAAAGCGCGTAGAAGATCTCAACAAGAGCGTGATGCTGGAAGTAATCGAAGAGCAGGCGCAGCAGGGCGTGGATTACATGACCATCCACGCCGGCGTGCTGATCCAGTATCTGCCCATGGTTTCAAAGCGCATCACCGGAATCGTCAGCCGCGGCGGCGCGATCCTGGGCCAATGGATGGCCTATCACCACAAGCAGAACTTCCTCTACGAATGTTTCGAAGACATCTGCAGGATTTTCGCCAAGTACGACGTAAGCTTCTCCCTCGGAGACGGCCTGCGTCCCGGCTGCATAGCCGACGCGAGCGACGAAGCCCAGTTCGCGGAATTAAAGACCCTCGGCGAACTAACTCGTATCGCCTGGAAGCACGACGTGCAGGTAATGATCGAAGGCCCCGGTCACATTCCGATGCACAAGATCAAAGAGCAGGTAGAAAAAGAAAATGCCTGGTGCGACGAAGCGCCGTTCTACACCTTAGGCCCGCTGGTAACCGACATAGCTCCCGGCTATGACCACATCACCTCCGCCATAGGAGCGGCCATGATTGGCTGGTACGGCGCCTCCATGCTCTGCTACGTAACTCCAAAAGAACATCTAGGCCTGCCCAACGAAAAAGACGTAAAAGATGGGATCATCGCCTACAAAATCGCCGCCCACGCCGCCGACATAGCCCGCCAGCGTCCCGGAGCCCGCGACCGCGACGACGCCCTAAGCTATGCCCGCTACAAATTCGATTGGGAAAAACAATTCGAACTCTCACTCGATCCCGAGACCGCCCGCTCGATGCACGACGAAACCCTCCCCGAAGAGGGATACAAGACCGCAGCCTTCTGCTCCATGTGCGGCCCGAAATTCTGCTCCATGAATTACTCCAGCAAAGTGGACGAATACAACAAGCAGGTTCACGGTCTGGAGAAGAAGGACTACTCGGAGCTGGTGGAGAAGCTGGTCACGATCAAGTAACTCGTGCAGGGACCACCGCCCTCTTGTACAGCTTAAATAGAATCGGCGTCTGGCCGACTTCCGCACCCGGGATGCCCCGCTTCTCGCGCTTTTCGAGAAGTGGGCTCCTCCGCTGCCGACCTCAGCGGATGGACCATGCTCCAGTCGATAGTTTGCTGCCCGTCTTAGCACTGTGTCAGCGTCGGTGTGTGTAATCAAGATTGCCATCGACAAGCAGGCACGAGAGAGCGAAAACAAAGACATGACGAGAGCGTGGTTGGTGTTATGCCTGCTTCTGGCTGGTTGTGCGGCGAAGAAGCAGCCAGTTGCGACGACCCCGCCTCCAATACGGAGCCAGCTGCCACCGCCCGCTGCCGAACTCATCGAACACTGTGTGGTAATCAAGCAGGAAAATGCCAACACGGTGACCTGCAGTTGTCTGGCCGTGACCACGGTGATCGATTCAAAAACGGGGCACACCAAGCTGATTTGCAAGAAAATGAAAGAGGAAAAATGAGATCGAGCCCGGAGGGCCGGGTGGCTCAGCCCTAGCGAGTCCATCCGTACTCACGAGGGTGCCCCGGCCAAGCTTGGCTTGGGCGGGCGCGTCATACTACTCTCACCGCCCGGCCTATTTAGTCGAGTTTTACGATCCAAACATCGGAACGCGGATCGGCATTTTTGTTCACGCCGACTTGCCCGTCCCAGCTCGACGAGAACATAAAGAAGCGTCCATCGAGAGAAGCATTGCCGAATGGTTCGGACCAGTAGTACTCGGGATCCCATGTGGCGCGGTGGTGAGCAAATCGCCAGATGGTGGAGGCGTTGAGATCCGTTTCGATACAGAAGATTTCGCCGTCGTAGGGCTGCTTCACATCGTTTAGGCCGTTGGGGCTGTAGGTTGAACCGCACACCGGAACATTGTTGTTGACGTGCCCGCCGCTCCATGTGAAGTGGATTTCCATCCCCCAGAGATGAGGTAGCGGCAAGGGGTTGACGAGTTGAGTGATGTTCGTGAGGTCATTGAAGGGCCGACGGAGGGTGTTCATCTCGTCGATGGCGCCCGCAGAGTTGATCAGAGTGTCGTACCCGAGGGCGTCATAGCCGTTGCAAAGGAGGCCGCCGTGTTTGTAACATGGCCGAACATTGAGCGACGTCACATCCCAAACGTAGAATCCTGCGACGCCCGACGCGAGCTTTACGTACTGTCCATTGCCGGAAATGTAGGCATGGTTGATCACGAAGTTTTCTGGGACCACGGCCTGGCCCGTTGGTCCCCAACTGCCCCCGATCTGTCCGGTTTGAGTGTTGTACCAACGACAGCCGAGTTGCTTGTCATACACGATCGCCAAAGTGCGGTTGCCCGGCTGCGTTCCGCCCGCGTTGATTTCGAGTCGATTTTCGTCGGCTGAAATCGACATCCCACTACTTGTGACGTGAGGACCCGCCACCAGCGGCGGTTGCGTTCCGCAGGTCGTAGTGTCGATCAGAGGCGTTACCGCTCCAGTCGAAAACCGGAAGCTGGCCATTGTCAGCGACGCGTGCGCCATGGTTCCATACATCAGATCAGGGTCGACAAAGCTGAATGTAGGTCCGGCGTGCAGAGGAATGGTAAAACCTCCGCCCGTTCCTGCTCCCGGCAGGGCACTGATGAACATAGTGGACGGATCGAAGCCGAACGCGAGGGGTTTGTTCTGTTCGCTGACCAGGAAAAACTTCCGGCTGTCGGCGCTCCAGGCATTCTTCTCACTCTCAGGATTGCGGAAGTAGCTGTGGAGAACCTTCGGGTTCGTGTTGTCATCGGTTGCCCGGACCATGAGCGCTCCGAAATCAGGATCCTGAAACACCGTGTTGATGGGTGGCGGCGCCATGGGAGTCTTCAGATGTACTTCACGGTCGGTGAACGCATTCGGGTAAGGCTGAACACCCTGCGCCCACGCGGCAGCAGACGCTCCGAAAACAAGGAACAATGAAACGGGTATCACGAATCTCTGAATGGTCATGGGACTCCTGGCTCAGCTGCCGGGTGGGGGGAGAGAAAGTAGCAGCTACTGAAGACAAGGGATTGTCCTCGCACTCGATGCGCACTGTCAAGATGAAAGACTCGCTAGTTGCTGTGCAGTTGCAGGGAAAGCATGACCGGGATGGCCCACTCCTCGCCCGGAGGAAATCACTACTTGGTTAACAATCTCGGAGTAAGTAGATAGAACGTCAAATCAAGCAGCGGCTCAACGGTACCGCGATTCACCCTCGAAAGTCCGCAGCCCCGTTCCATACCAACTGCACCGCGATCGCCAGGATCAGGAATCCGAAAATGCGATTGATCGCGCCCACTGCTCCCGGTCCAAGGCGTTTGACGAATGGACCTCCCAGGCAGAGCAGAAGATAAACAGTCAGACCAAGGGCAACAATTCCGATCACCATGCCCACATAAGAGAGAAAGTGGTCGGCTTGCGCGGCCAGTCCCATGACGACTCCGATCGAGCCCGGTCCAGACAGCATCGGCATGGCCATCGGAGTAAGCGAAATGTCCTCCTTCGTCAGGGCCTCGCTGCTTTCTGCGGTCGTCATGCGGCTGGAGCCGGTCACCATGCCCCACGCCGTATTTGCCACGATCAGCCCGCCCGCGATTTTCAATACGGGCAAAGAAATTCCAAAGAAGTTGAGGACGAACCGGCCAAAGAGCATAAAGGTGACCAGGATCGCGACTACATAAACGGCAGTCTTCAACGCGGTGCGCCGGCGTTCTTCCGGGGCGAAGTCAGCGGTGAGAGTAAAGAAAACCGGAATGCCGCCCAGCGGGTTGACGATGGGGAAAAGCGCGAGGAATGTCGCCGTCGCTGCGCCGGGCAGGTCGTGCAATACGTGCTGGAAGGCCATCTGCGCGTCCATGGTTTCCGTGCAGTCTCGCGGAAATCGAGTATACCTCGCGCTCCGAAGCTGGTCGCCCGCGTCGTAGACAAAAACGTCCAGCGAGAGTACGGGGAATTCGGGAGCAGAGAGCACATCCGTCGCGTGAGCATGTGCCACGCGAAATGCTACTTCAGATCTGAGGAGCGCTTGATGCCGGAGTCCTGTCTTGCCGTTCTCGCGGCTGGATTGTTGTTGAGAGAGGTGGCGGTGTTTGCTGCGATCACTCCGTCATGCTTGCGCTGATTCCGCCTCCGGCGAGCCGAAAGCTGCGAGGTCTGGGCCCTGAATGCCGCTTCGGCGGTGGGCCAGACTCTCGATGCCGTTGCATTGAAGGTATGCTGGTCGAAATAAGTGACGGTGTCGCGCGCGATCGACCTGTCCCCGTGCCTGCGCGGGACCATCGCCCCACTACCGGCGGTCGTAGTTCCGGCAGTCGTATCTCCGGAGGTTGTAGCTCCACCGGTCGCAACTTGCGGTTCCTTCGGTGTGTGGTCGGAATTGTGTTCCGATTTTGCGGCTGGCGGCGACATTGGATTTTCCTTCGCCTCTGCCTTGGGAACCATGGCACTCATCAAATTCATCTCGGTCGACGCCCCCGCAGCATTCTCCGCTGGCGATGATCCGGAACTCTGGCTGGAAGCCTTGCCGGTCTGGCGCATGCCGAAGGCAAGAACCATGGCCATTAGCACCACACTGGCAAGAGCCAGGGAAACGCGCCACGACCATCCCGCGCGATCATGCCGTGGCGACGCACATCTTGGCCGGGCCGTCGTTGGCAGCGCAGTCGGCCGGGCAAGCGTTGAGCTCCCTGCCGCAACATGGCGTGGTGGTTCAACCGGTAGCGATGGCGATGGATCCGGCGGCAAGATCAGCAGTGCGCCCTCTTCGGGGTCGGGGTCGAGTTTCGGATCGTGCAGAATTTTGGTTGCCGGGGAAACAGTTTCGGGCGTTGCTTGCAGAGCGACCGCGGGTAGCTCCAGCTCTCCAACGCTCTGCTCGACATTGATGCTGACAGACTGTTTCGGTAGGCGAACCGCTTCACCACTCCCAGGCGGCCTGCGGATGAAGTCCGCCATCGGTGCTTTCAAACGATGCATAAATTCAAGCGAAGCCGAACGGCCGCCATTGTGCGCTTCCACGCTCGCCACCAACTGATTTCCGGGATCCTCTTCGACCCGCAATTCCAAGTCAGCCAGGTTATCGGGGATCGAGTCTGGAGAGACAATTTCTACCGCGTACCCGCGACCAAGCAGATCCAGCGCCAGTTGTCGCGAACATGGATTCGAGCGGGTGATTATTCTTGCCAGTGCCATAAAGCTCGTGTCGCCCTATTCAGTGCGTATCTTGTTCGGGTCTTTGATGCCGAAACTTCGTCTGCGGTTAGCGAGATTGTTCGAGAATCATAGCGGCCCGGTTCAAAGCAGCCGCCAGTAAAGCGATTTGCTGTTCTGTCCGGTGTAGGTCTCCCCGATCGATCGCCTCATTCACCCCCGGAATCACCACGGCTGCGTATCCGGTGTACTGTCCCGGGGCATAGATGGCATGGCGAAACCACGGGCGGTTCGGTAACCCCTCTGGAATCAATAACGCACGCTCTGCCTCCCGGAGTTTAACGTTCATTCGATCCGTCGCTGCAAGCACTTTTCGTTGCTTTTGCAGCATCTTGGCCCCCGCTTCCTCCAGATGCCGCGCGCCTTCCAGGGCCGCCGAGAAGTTCGGCGCCTTGTCTCCAAAGCTCTCTTTACTTTTGCTCCTGGCAGCATCAAGGTAGACCGCAATTTCCTTCCCGTAGTTCTCGAAATCGTAGGGAAGCACATCGGCGCTGGACATGCGCAGGACTTCCAAACCAAAAATGCGGGCCATCTGCTGCTCGTAGCTGAAGTCGGGATCGCCAAACTTCTTGAACCAGTTGAAGTTATCGAATGCCGAGTGATACACGCCGTAGTCGCCCGTCGAACTGATATCGGTGGAAGGCACACCCAGATGCTGCAGAAAGACGGTGTAGTCGGAACCACTGCCCAGATCTCCCACTGGGACGTCGTTGTGCATGGCCGCCGGGGGCGGGCGGAAGGTGCTGGTTTCCTGCGGCCGCGAGTTTTCTGGACCCGGCTGGCTCGTCTTCTTCCAGGTGTCGTATACGGTTCCGCCTTGCGGCGAAGGCACCGCCTTCGCAATCTCGCGAATAAACTCTTTCAAACTGGGCACCGCGGAAGCTCCGAACTTTTTGCCCGAAACCGCCACGTCCATGTTGAAATAGGCGGCAGCGTTCGCCAGTTCCTCCGCATGGTCCTCGCCCCACTCGGTGGAACCGATCAGTCCTTCCTCTTCCGCGTCCCAGCTTCCGAACACAATCGTCCGCTTGGGCTTCCAGCCCGACTTCAGCAGTTCGCCCAACCCGTGCACCGTCTCCAGCATTGCCGCCGTGCCGCTGTTTGGATCCACCGCCCCATACACCCAGGCATCGCGATGATTGCCCGCTACCACCCACTCATCGGTCAAAGACGTTCCCCGAACTTTGCCAATGACATCCCAAATGGTGCGGAACTGGTAATCCTGCCTAAGGTGCATCTTCACTTTCGCGGGACCGGGACCAACGTGGTAGGTAAAGGGCAGCGCTCCCTGCCATTCGCGCGGTGAGAGTGGCCCGCCGAGGTGCTCGAGAATCGGCGAGGCGTCGGCGTAGGAAAGCGGAGTCACGGGAATCTTCGGCAGTTGCTCGGATGCGGCGGGAGCCACGCGTTTGGCATCCGGCAGAGTCGGAGTAGACGCCACTCCCGGCGTAGTTGGGTCCCCGGGAAACTGGAACATGAATCCGACCGATCCCCGCTGCACTCCGCTGGCCGGGCGCCACGGCCCTTTCGGATAGGCGTCGCCGCGGTAGTAGCCATCATCTTTCGGGTCGGAATAAATGATGACTGCCGCCGCACCGCGTTCCTGCGCCACGAACTCTTTCACGCCGCGGAAATTCTCGCCGTAACGAACGATGACAATCTTGCCGCGCACATCGACGTTCATCTCTTTCAGCTTGTCAAAATCAGCAGGCGAGCCGTAGTTCGCATAAACAACCTCGGCTTCGGCATCGCCTGAGGGCGACATGCCGTTGTAAGCGGTCACAACCCGCGGATCGTCCGCAAACGAATCGCCGTCGACATGCTCGCGCCGCGGCCCATGCATCTCCACTCCGTCCGGCGCGGTCAGGTCCACGCGAATCTCCGTGGGATAGTTAAGCCACACTTTGTATTCGACAATTTCGGTGTCCAGTCCGGCGTCGCGAAACTTCTTAGCCACATAATCGGCTGTCGCTTTGTCCTCTGGAGAGCC
>DATFVD010000035.1:0-5173 GCA_035260505.1 Terriglobales bacterium | reverse complement strand
CCTTTTGCGAATTTGCTGACTCTTGAGCCGGGGCCAGACCGCTCGCCGGCATGAGCAAGATCGCCAAGCCGATCGCCCATTGTTTTCGTGCGGACATGTGGAGCGATGATCTTTGACGATTCAAATTGCTCCTTATGGCTTAGAGGCTTCGGCTTTTTTGCTTTCCTCGGGCATTTGCCAATCGGGCAGCACGAAGTCCCCCAGCACATCGCCTTCTGCGGCTGGCGGCGCCTCGGTCGCGGTGTCCGCGTACTTTGCGGCGCGTTGGACGTCTCCCGCTCGTTGATAAGCCTGACTCAGCAGGCGCCCCGCCTGCACGTTGCCCGGGCTCAGACGCAGCGCTTCTTCAAGTTCAACAATCGCTTCCTGCACGCGTCCTATTGCCAGTTCGGTCTTTCCAAGTTCCAATCGGGCTTCGGCGCTACTCGGATTGAGCCGTTTTGCTTCGTGTAACGCAGTAATTGCTTGCGGCCGTTTACCTGCACGTTCGAGGGATAAGCCTTGAAAATAGCTGATGAGAAAAGTTGCTCCCAATTTATGCTGCGCAGCAGAAAGTTCGGCAGCGGCCTCTTCAGCGCGACCGGTACGCAGTAGTACCTGAGCCAATCCAATGTAACTCGTTAGCAGCGGGTCACCGGCCTCCACAAGCCTTCGAAAGGCAGCCTCGGCCTCCGCGTAGTGTCCCGCTGAGAGGTTCGCCGCTCCCAGCCGCAAATGCAAAGCGTAGGACTTGGGATTGGCTGCCAGACCCTCCTGAACCGCAGAGATCGCTTCACTGTAGCGACTCAACTCCATCAGTTCCCGCGTCAAATTCAGCCAGTGCTCTTCCTGGTAAGGGGCAAGTTCCGCTGCGTGGCGCAAGGCCTCAACGGCTCGATCGCCTTGGCCAAAGCGGGCATAGGCAATGCCGGCCAATGACCATGCTGGGATCATCTGGGTGGATTCCGATCCCGATAGATGTAGAACGTTGATGTAGTTCTCGGCTTGTTCAGCCGCTTCCGCGCATCTCCCAGCAAGGAGGGTCGCCAGCGCCAAATCAAATTGAGCCCAGGGAGCAAGCTCCGCAGCGTGACGGTCGCGCAACTTTTGTACGAGACCAATGGCGGCCTCATCTTCGTGGATGGCCAGAAGAAGCGAAGCGACGCGGACGGATTGAGCGTCCAAGAGTGAGAGTGTTACTAGTTGATGAAGCCTTTTCCGCGCTTCGTCCTGCCGTCCAAGCGCCACATACCCAGCCGCGGCTTGCACCAGGAAACCTGGCTCGGCGGGCCATGGCACATCTGAAAGCTCCAGCTCCCGAAACGCCTCAGAGTAGACTTGTCGGTCGAGTTGCACACGCCCGAGATAATAATGCGCAAAAGAGTCCGTGGGCGAGAGTTCCACTGCCCGTACAAGTGCCTCATGTGCGAGCTCGAGCTTGTGATCGGTCCATTCGAGGAACCCAAGATTTCGGTAGGCGTCTTCCATCCGAGGATCCAAACGAACGGCTTCCCGGTACTCGGCAGCAGCTTCGGTACTTTGGCCCAAGCGGGCCAGCACGACCCCACGAAAATTGTGGATTCGAGGGTCGTCCGGCTCCCCGCGTTCCGCCGCGGTTAGTTCTACTAGCGCCGCGTCCGTTCGATTCTCCTTTAACGCACTCAGGCCTCTTTGGAACGCTTCACTCTGGGCATTTGCGCTGTGATGGGGCACCCGCTGGTGATCCGCGGCAACCTGGCACTGGGAAACACGAGGCAAGAAGAGCCCTGCCATCAAGAGAACAACAACGCCGGGAACTTGGGGATTGTCTTTCATAGGACGGTCATTTGATGCGCTCTTTACGGATCCTGGGTAGCCTTCTCGACTTCGTCCAATCGTTCCCTTTGCTTCTCTAGTTTCGTGTGCGCTTCCGCGTTCAGCGCCGTTGAGCGTTCAAACTCACGTGCAGCGTTCTCCTTCTGCCCAAGCGCCTGATAGACCCTGGCGAGCTTGTAGTGGATTGATCCATCACGATCAGAAGAGACCGCGATCTTAAATTCCGCTTGGGCCTTCAGGTAGTCGCCCTCTTCGGAATAGGCAGTGCCGAGGTCACGGTGCGTGTCAGGATTTTGATGATCCGCGGCAAGTGCTCGGGTGAGATAGGGGAGTGCCCTCTCCGGCTGGTGCTCCAGAAGGTAGGTATTGCCGAGGTCGTTGAGCGCCGCCGCGTGCTGTGGATTCAGAGCCAGCTCAGCTTCGAATTCCTGACGCGCTTCACTGACCTTGAGAGCCTTCCATAGAAGATGGCCAAGACCGTAATGCAAATTTGGCAAGGACGGTTTCGATTCAATCGCTAGACGATATTCCTCGATAGCTTTTGCGTCGTTACCCTTTGCAGCATTTAAATCTGCCATGAGCTGATGCAGTCGATAAGAGTTGGGGTCCGCCTGATAAAGACTCAGATATGCAGCGGTAGCCAACTTTTCGTAGCAACGTGCCCGCCAATAGGACGCCTCCGAAGAATGCTGATCAGGTGGTGGCAGGTCTGAAAGTAACCTGAGTGACACTTCGTACTCTCCCGCTTCAAACAATGCGTGCGCGACCGCATAACTCGAACTGGCCGATCGCCGATGCGTGACAACCTGCGGCGTGCAATGCGACAGCGCCGAGAATTGCTCTTGCTTGAGAATCCGTTCGACCTCAGCTTGTGAACAGCTCATCGCCGAGGAAGCCGCACGGGAGGAGGAGAGCGCGCGTTCGCCCTCCGCAGCTTGCAGAGAAGAGTTCCCGGCTTGCATGGCGAGAAACGCAAGCGCTAAATGCGCAGCCGGGGAGTCTCGTTGTTGTAGCTCGGGAGTGAGCTTTTCGATTTTTGCGCGCAGGGCATCCGGGAGAAGCTCGAACGCAGCATCGCCTAATCCGGTCTCGCGAATACCGAGGACTCTCGCCGCCTGCAGGCCGTCTGTAGCTAGTGCGGTACTCCAATCCTGAAGAGCCCCATCGAGGTCATTTTGAATCAGTTTTGCTTCGCCCCGGCGAACGACTGCCCGCACGCTATGAGGCGCAATGCGCAATTCTTCCTCAAATTCACTGGCGGCGCGCGTAAGTTTTCCCGCGCGCAAGAGCACTTCGCCCAGCTCGACGTGCGCCCCTCGAGTGTCAGGCGAGGCCGCCAGAGAGTTCCGAAAATGAATCATCGCTGATGGCCACTCGTTGCTGGCGCCGTAGCTTTCCGCCAACAACTGCTCGGCGCGTGAAGAGTGTGGTGCCGCTTTTTGCAGGCGAGCAACCTCCTCCTTTCCCAGGCGTTCGTATGCGTGACCGAGCAGGTAGAGCAAATCAACGTTCTGGGGCAGCAAATTCAGTGCCCTTTGAAGAGTCGCCGCTTCCGTATGAATCTGACCGGACATTTCCTGGGCCGTCGCCAACCATGACCAGATGTCGGGCCGGCGAGGATCCTGTTGGGCTGCAGCTTTCAAATAGGGGAGGGCTCTAGTTCCTTCGCCCCTCTTGCAATAGTCGACACCAAGAAAGAAATTCGCGCCGGACAGCGCAGGCTTAAGTTGAAGTGCACGCCGAAACTCGGTTATCGCGTCAGCAATCCGATTCTGAAGCTGGTAGACCAAACCGAGATTCATGTGAACTTCAGCAAAATCAGGTCTTATGGCAAGCATTGCGCGGTACTCTCGCTCGGCTGTCGCATAATCACTGTTTTTCTGGGCTTCTTGGGCAACGGCAAAGTGAGCTTCCACGGCTGGACCACCTGCCGCTTGCGAAGAGTCTTTTTGCCCCGCGATGGCACTTGGACCAGCACCGAGCAGGAGAGCAATTGCGAGGAAGCTACTTCCGGCGGTTGCGAGTCTCACGATATGCCCACGCGAGACGCTCTTTAGCATGATCCAGGTCTTCGGGCCGGACCTGCAAACGATTTCAGTTCTGGGACTCATCGTTCTGCAGTCTGCTCTTCTGGGTCCCATGATGAAGGCCTTTGTCTTTCTCCAGCCGGGAAAGCTTTTCAAATTCCTCGAATTCTTTCGCGCTCGCTTCTGGGTCACGCAATTCACGATAGAGCTGGGCCAGTAGGTAGTGAGGCTGCGCGGCACTGGGGTCCGCCTGGATCGCCGCCAGGAATTCAGTCTTCGCTCTTTCAGGTTCGTTCTCACCGCGATAACATTTTCCGAGCAGCACGTGAACCTCCGGCATGCCGGGCTGCCCTCTCTCGGCTATACGCAGGTAGTTACGTGCTTCCGCAAAGTGCTCGTGGTGAACAGCAATATCGCCCAGGTACAAGTTGGTCAGCGCGTCGCTCGGATTTTCTTTCAAAGCGTCCACAAATTCTTTATTAGCTGCGTCCATGTCATGCTGCACCCAATACGCAACACCGACGGCATAGTGAATTCCCGTGGCGTCAGGGCGTTTCGAAAGTGCCGCGCGGTATTCCTTGATCGCTTCCGGGTACCGCTCATCATCGGCGTAGACCTCTCCCATCAAGGCGTGCAACTGGAACGAGTCCTGGTCCAAGGCTTCCAGTCTATCAATCACCTGCAGAGAGGCGCTCTTATAAATGCGCGCAAGCTGGTAAAGAGCGTCGGCATCTTTTGGATTTTCCGCAACTGCGCGGTTGAGTTGTGAAATGGTTTCGTCGATCCGGCCAGCAGCCTGCAGCGCCAACGCGAGATAGTAGCGGCACCGGGGATGCGGTTTGGGAGTTTTGAGTTCCTGATCGAAGCTGCGGATCGCCCGGTTAAAGTCATTTTCGCCGAAGTAGGAGACGCCAAGGAAAAAATTTACCTCGAGATACTGCGCATCGTGCTCGAGCACTTGTTTAAAACTCTCGATCGACGCACCGAATTTCATCTCCGTTTGTTGCAGTACGCCGAGGCGCTTGAGGGTCTCCAGATTTCCTGGGACCCGTGCCAGCACCTGCAAGTAAATGCGTTCCGCCGCCTGATAGTCCTCAGCCTTCTCCGCTGTGCGTGCTTCCTCCAGAAGGGTGTCCACGTCGCTCTGACCGCTCACCGTCGGAGGTATCGCCAGGACACCGGAAATTATGCAGACAAGAGCGACTCCGCGGACGGTTGGCACACTGAGCCTCAAACCGCGGAGCCAGCAAAGAAAAGATACGGACATCCTGATTTCTCTCCCCCGACTGTTGTGGGCCGCCGTGCCAACAACATTAGGTTATGCGAGGGACGTATAGCAACTCGAGGGGACA
>DATFVD010000034.1:0-9028 GCA_035260505.1 Terriglobales bacterium | reverse complement strand
CCGCCACTGGTTCGCGATCGGCGGCTGCGGTTTCGAAGAACTGTTTCTGCTGGAAGCCGAACATCCCGGCCAGAATGTTGGTCGGGAAAGATTGAATCCTGGTGTTGAGGTCGCGCACGACGGCGTTGTAGTAGCGGCGGGCGTTTTGAATGGCGTCCTCAATTTCGCTGAGAGAATTCTGCAGTTGCGTGAATTCCTGCGAGGCCTGGAGCTGGGGATAATTCTCGGCCACGGCGAACAGGCTCTTGAGGGCGCCGGTCAGTTGATTTTCGGCGGCAGCTTTGTCGGCCGGGCCTGTGGCCTGCATGGCCATGGAGCGGAATTTGGCGATGTCCTCAAACGTACTCTTTTCGTGGGCGGCGTAGCCTTTCACGGTCTCGACCAGATTTGGAATCAGGTCGTGGCGGCGTTTGAGCTGAACGTCGATATCGGACCAAGCCGATTCCGAGCGCACGCGCAACTGCACCAGGCTGTTGTACATCCCGACCAGGAAGACGCCGAATAGAACTATGACTGCCAGAACAATCCAAGCCATGCAGATTCTCCTTGAGGCGGATTCAAGGGGACGTTAGCACATGAAGGAGAAACTTTCAAAGTTTCAAGACTCGAAGCAACCTTGAAACTCTGAAATCTTGAAAACCTGATCTTTACCTTACTGCCTTGGAGCGTAGTATCCGCGGCGGGCGCGGACTTGCAGGTCTTTTTTCAAAGCAGTGATCTGGATCGAGCGGTAGCGTCCGTCGGCATCGAAGTCGGTGGGCTTGTAGGAGACGGCGTACTGGCTGCGGAGTTCGTCTTCAATGGCGGCAAACGAGTGTGTGATGTCTTTCATCTTGAAGGGGAAGAAGGCACGCCCGCCGGTGGCGGAAGCGAGGTCTTCGAGAACTTTGTCACCGCGCAGAATCAATCCGCTATCGTCGGTAGAGATGGCATAGATGAGAACTTCGGCGCGCTGCGCCATTTCAATGGCTTGGGCGCGGGTGTATTGGCTCTGATTATCTTCACCGTCGCTGAGGACGACGATGGCCCTGCGAATGGGATGGTCGGAACGTTCGCGCAGCAGCTTTTCCTTGCACGCTTTGTAAATAGCATCATAGAGCGCGGTGCCACCGCCGTTGCTGAGGTGCTGCACTCCGGCGGAGAGCAGAGGCACTTTGTCGGTGAAATCCTGGGTGAGGTGGCTCTCTTTGTTGAACCCCACGACGAACGCGCGGTCATAGCCGGGACGGATGATGTGCTGCAGAAATCCGGTGGCTGCTTCTTTCTCAAATCCGAAGCGACCCTGCACCGAGCCGCTCACGTCGACGAGCAGACCCAACTCGATGGGCAGGTCGGTCTCGCGGCGGAAGTTAAGGATGGACTGCACCGGTTTGTGGTCGTCGAAAATAGAGAAATCGGTCTGGTTCAAATTGCGGACGAATTTGCCGTGGCGATCGGTGGCGATGAACAGCACGTTGACTTCATCGACGCGCTTGGTGATGGTGAGGATTGGATCGTCTGGCGCGTTGCTGGTTGCGGGAAGAGCAGCGGAGCTGCCAGCGCCCACGGAAGCGGCGACGACGTAGGGATTTGTTTGGGCGTATCCGGAAACAGATAGACCGAAAATCGCGGCGGTCGCGAATATCATGAGTGCAAGTAGGCCCGGGGCCCATCCGAATTTATTATGCTTCGTCATTCTTTCGCCCTGTCCTTATGCCCTATTCGTAAATCCTAATTCGGACGCCTTGTGAACATCGGAACATTCAACTACTTCGATGCACGCCGGGGGCCGAAGATCGGAAGAGGGGCTGTCTTATTGACTGTAGGTCGTTATCAGCAGGAAGTCCAAGTTACAAAAGGAGTACGTAGGCGGTGTCCCTCTAACCATAGGCTGGTCAATGGCTTGGAAGTCCGCGAAAAGCGGACCGGCGACTGGGTTCGAATGGCAACTCAAGGTTGGCCGGCGGGATGTCCGCGGGGTTGCGAGGTGACAGAATTCTCAGGATATTTTTTTCATGATTCGGTGGACTCCGTGCAAAAACTTCTGAACGCCGGATGACGGTCTGGACCTATACTTTTGGATAGAGATGTCAAATCGCCGGGAACCGAATCCGGTGCGGAGTCGCGTATGTATTTTGAACAATTCTACCTCACCTGTCTGGCGCATGCTTCGTACATGATTGGATCCGAGGGCGAGGCGGCGGTGGTTGATCCGCAGCGCGATGTGGACATCTATTTGAAGGCGGCTGGCGAGCAGAATCTTAAAATCCGGCACATCTTCGAAACTCATCTGCACGCCGATTTTGTTTCCGGACACAAAGAGCTTGCGGCGCGTGCTGGCGCGCAGATTTATATCGGAGCACGGGCCAATGCGGAATTCCCGCATGTGCGGCTGACCGACGGCTTTGAAGTGAAGATGGGAGCGGTGCGGATTCGCGCGCTGGAGACGCCGGGCCACACGCCTGAGAGTATCTGTTTGGTGATCACGGATGAAGAAAAATCATTCAAGAGTAATTTGTCCGAAAGAAAAGCAGCGCAGCCCTGTGCGGTGCTGACCGGTGATACGTTGTTCATCGGCGATGTTGGACGGCCGGATCTTTCGAAGACGCACACGTCGCGGGAGCTTGCGGGATTGCTCTATGACAGCCTGCATGAGAAGTTGCTGACGCTGCCCGATGCAGTGATGGTGTATCCCGCGCACGGCGCGGGTTCGCTATGCGGGCGGGCGATGCGGGCGGAGCGCGCGTCCACGATTGGAACGGAGCGCCTTACGAACTATGCGCTGCAGATTGCCAGCCGGGAAGAATTCATCGGGCAGTTGACCGCGAACCTGCCGAGTCGACCTGACTATTTTCTTGAGGATGCCGAGATCAATCGCTCGGGGGCGGCGACTTTGACGGATTTGCCGGCGCTTCCGGCGCTTTCTCCGGCTGAACTACTGGTGCTGTTGCAGCAGAATGCCAATTTCAATGGCAATGGCAGCGTCAGTGTTAATGTGGTTAATGTGCTTGACGTTCGTCCGGGTGACGATTTTGCGGCGGGACACGTGCCGGGGTCGATCTGTATCGCGCTCTCGGGACAATTCGCGTCGTGGGCAGGTGGGATTTTAGGGATCCACTCAAGACCAATTCTGATCGGCGAATCCGACGCGCAGATTGAGGAAGCTCGGATGCGGTTGGCTCGAGTCGGCATTGAAGATTTGCGTGGTTATCTGGCCGGCGGCGTGGAGGCGTGGCGGAAGGCCGGCCTGCCGGTGTTGACGACAGCGCAGATTTCTTCGCAGGAACTGGCTCAGAAACTGCGCGGGGGAAGCTTGTGCGCGGCTGATGTGCTTGACGTCCGTCGCGAAGGCGAATGGCAGGCGGGGCATATCGCGCACGTACAATGCCGGCCGCTCGATACGTTTCCGCAGGCACTGCCCGCAATGGATGGGAGCCGCCCGGTCGCGGTTCACTGCAAGAGCGGATATCGCAGCATCATTGCCTGTAGTTTGCTGGAGCGCGCCGGCCATCGCAATGTGCTCAACGTTGAGGGAGGCTTCGAGGCGTGGCATGCCGCCGCGCTTCCAGAAGTTTCGGAGCTTCTGGCCAAGGCATGATGCGTTTTGGCGTTGTTGCCAGCATTGGCGGATTCGCGGTACTTATGGCGCTACTCTCATTGTCCAATGCCGCGTCCAATGCCGCGCCCGCCCGGATCCCAGCCGCAGCGATTGACACCCTGTTCGCGAAATTCGTCAGCGCGCATGATCCTGGTTGCGCCGTGCTGGTGATCAAGGACGGCAAGCCGGTCTTCCGAAAAGGTTATGGCGTCGCCGATTCGCGAACATTGCGGAAGATCGGCCCGGAAACGAACTTTCGGCTGGCGTCGCTCACCAAGCAATTTGCGGCCATGGCGGTGATGCTGCTGGTTCACGATGGCAAACTGCACTATGAGGACCGCCTCACGGATGTTTTTTCAGACTTTCCGGCTTATGGAAAGGCGATCACGATCCGCCAGTTGCTGAACCATACTTCCGGCTTAACCGATTACGAAGACATCATGGCGAAGCAGTACTCGGGTATTTCCGATGACAAGATCCCGCAGATCCGGGATGCCGGCGTGCTCGAGTTGCTGAAGCGTGAGACGGACACGAAGTTCACGCCCGGGTCGCGCTGGGCTTACAGCAATTCGGGTTATGTGGTGCTGGCGATGGTGGTGGAGAAACGGTCGGGAATGAGCTTTGGCGACTTTCTGCGGCAACGAATCTTCATGCCGTTGCACATGGAGGGCACGGTCGCGCATGAGAAGGGTAAGAACGAAATCACCCGTCGCGCTTACGGGAACACGAAGACACCGGATGGATGGCGCGAGACCGATCAGAGTTCGACTTCGGCTACCCTCGGCGACGGTGGTGTATATACGTCGCTCGACGACCTGGCGAAATGGGATGCGGCGTTAACCGCTCACACGCTGCTCAGCGCGAAAGAAATGGAGCCGGCGTTGACCGCGGCAGTTGCGCCGAACGGAGCTCCTCTGCAGCAAGCGGACGGCAGTCTCGCGCCGCTGTATGGTTTTGGATGGTTTCTCGATCCCTATAAGGGACATCGCCGCTACTCTCATTATGGCGAGACGGTCGGATTTCGGAACGCCATTCAGCGTTTTCCTGATGACCGTCTGGCTGTGATCGTCCTCTCGAATCGCGCCGAGGTCGATGCGCCCGCCCTGGCGGAAAGCGTGGCTGACTTGTACTTCGTGAAGCGTTAACGGGAATCCAGAGCCCGCGTCTCTTAGTCGCTTGTTGCGGCTTGCGCTTTGGCGATGGGTAGTTCGCGGCGCGTGGGAAGTTGGGGCAGGGCCTCCATCAGGCGGCGGGTGTAGGGGTGCTCGGGTGCAGTGAAAATCTGTTCAGTCGGGCCGCACTCGACAATCTGGCCTTCGTGCAGGATGGCGATGCGCTGGCAGATTCCGGCGACGGACGGCAGATCGTGCGAGATGTAGAGGATCGACATGCCGATCTCGCGATTCAGGCGTGCAAACAGTTCCAGGATTTCGGACTGCGTGATTACGTCGAGCGCGCTGGTCGCCTCATCGGCGATCAAGAGAGCGGGGCGGTGCATGATGGCCATGGCGATCAGCACGCGCTGCGCCTGGCCGACGCTGAGTTGATGAGCGTGCTTGCGTAGAAAATCTTCGTTATTGTCATCCTCGCCACTCGGCAGGCTGACGCTTTTCAAGGCGGACTGGATGGCGCGGTCGCAGGCCCCGCTTGTGGCGGCGCCGTCGCTGTGGGCGCGCCAGGCTTCCTTGAGTTGCGTGCGAATTTGGAGCGCGGGATTGAGCGACGCTAGAGGACTCTGGAGGACGAGGCTCAGGGAACGTCCGCGGAGGCTGCGCAATTCCCGTTCTCGCATGGCGAGCAGATCGGCGCCTTCAAAAACAATATTGCCTTCGACGATGGCGCGCTGGCGGCCGAGTAATCCAAGAATGGCCATCGCCAACGTGCTCTTGCCTGAACCGCTTTGGCCGACCAGGCCGACCACTTCGCCGCGCGTGATTTCCAGCGAGACTCCGCGGAGCACTGGAGCTTTGCCGGGATAGCGCACGGTCACCTGCGCGGAGAGCAGGCTTGGTGAGGTGTCGGTCGTGGTCATATAACTCGTTTCATAAATGAATCTCGGCGTGAAGGTCGGCCCCAGGGGCTAAAGCCCCTTTCTTTGTGGCACTCAACGGCGCGGCTGAAGCCGCGTCCCTTCAAAGCCAAAGCAGAACCCGGGTTCCTACGCACCTTGAACAGCCGTCATCGGCTCGCCCGCGTGCTTGCGTTCACGGTGAGGCGCTCGGCATTCCAGAACGTCTGCGGGGAAAGAATTCCGGGATTCGCCCCTCCCACCGCGCTGGAGACGGCGGACAGCGCATTCTGATTGACCAGATAAATAAATGGCGTTTGCTCGGCGACCATTTCCTGCACGCGATCGAAGTTCTCTTTGCGCTTCTTCGGATCGGCGGTGGACGCTTGCGCGCGCATCAGCCGGTCGATCTCGGCTTCCCAGGCGGTTTCCGGAGATTTCTGCTGCGGATTCCAGGCGTGATCTTCAGCCGAGCTGAGCCAGATGTTCATCTGACCGTTCGGATCGAGGTCGACATTGCGGAAGCCGAGCATCGCGGCTTCGTAATTAAATTTTTGTGAAATGCGCTCGATGAGTGAAGGAAAGTCGAGCGTCACCACGTTGACCTTGATGCCGAGCTTCCCGAGATCCTCTTGCACCATGACGGCCATGCGTTCTCGCGGCTTGTTGCCCGCATTGGTGACGATGGAAAACTCGACGGCGTTGCCTCCCTTATCGAACAATGCCCCGTTTTGCAGGTGGAACCCGTCTGTTTGCAGGCGTTTCAGTGCGGCGTCAGGGCGGTACGATTCGGCTTTGAGTTTGCTGTTGAACCAGAATTTGTTGGCAGGCGAAACCGGACCGACGGCGGGTTGGGCGTGACTATTGAAGACCACGCGGCTCAGGTCGTCGCGGTTGATGGCTTGAGAAATCGCGCGCCGGAAGTTGGCGGAGCGGAACCATGCGCGCTTGTATTCTGGAATGGGAGCGCTTGCGACCAGGTTGAACCACATGAAATCGGAATCGAGCGAGGCCCCGGCATCGTGCGCGAGCCCCGGCGAACTGGCGGCCAGGCGGTCGAAATAATCGCTGTCGAGGACGTTAATCAGGTCAAGCTCGCCGCGCTTGAAGCGCAGCATCTCAACGTCGCGATTCGATTGAATGTCGAGCCGGATGGAATCCAGATACGGCAAGCGGTGTCCCTGGGAATCCTTTTTCCAGTAGTTGGGGTTGCGGCGCAGGAGCACGCTCGATCCTGCTTTATATTCGGCAACCAGAAATGGCCCGAGTACCGCCGCCTCTTTTTTGGGAGAATGCGCGGACATGATCGCAACCTGATCGAAAAGACGCTCGAGCCCGGCAAGAGGTGCGGGAAAAATGATGGCGATCTGGTCCGGCGCAATGATTTTGGTGCTGACGGCGCCGCTGCCGGAGCGGAATGCGTCTCCGGTTGAGGAGTGCAGCGCGGGATCCATGAGCCGTTGCATGGTGAAGGCAACGTCCTCGGAGGAGAACGGGCTGCCGTCGGAGAATGTAACGCCGCGGCGGAGTTTAAATGTGATCTGCTTGCCATCTTTCGAAACTTTCCACGACTCGGCCAGTTCGGGTTCGAGGTCTTGCGTTTTGCGGTTGGCGCGCACCAGCACTCCGCCGGTCAGATAGCGGATGGAAAGCGAAGAATCGTCGTCGACCAGCAGCGGATCGAAGGTCTTCGGCTCTGAGCGCAGACAGAAGCGCAGCTCGCCTCCACTTTGCGAGAATGCCGCGGTAGATGTAAGAGCAAAACAAACAAGAGCGAAGCAGAAAAGAAGTCGCAAATATGCGCGGCGGCCGGTCGTAATCATGTTCATGCGGTCACCTCCTCATTAGACAAGAGCAACTGGAACGACGTCAGGACAACAATCAGCAGCAACAACGGCACCAGCCGCCACGGTTCTTCGCGGAACGAAATCAAGCCTTCCAGTTCGCGCAGAAGACTTCCCCAGGAAGGCAGTGGCTCGGCAACGCCCAAGCCAAGGATGCCCAGATTCGCCTCGCTCAGGATAAAAACTGGAATCGAAATCCAGAACTGCGCATACAGGACCGGCTTCAGGTTGGGCAGGACATGAACGAGGAAGAGCCGCGGACCGTGCAAGCCCGAAGCCCGAGCCTGCAACACAAAATCGGAGTTGCGCAAGGCATCGGCGCTGGTCGAGAGCACGCGTGCCGAAGCAGCCCAGCCGAGCAGACCGAGGATGAGAAACGTAATCAGAACCGAGACCAGCGGAGAGACGTTCAACGGGAGGAGTGCGCGAACCGTGATCAGCAGGAAAAGCCAGGGCAGAGAAAGAAACAGGTCAGTGAAGCCCCGGGCCAGTCGCAGCCAGATTCCGCCCAAGTATCCTGCCAACCCGCCGACCAGCGCGGCCAAGACGGTGGAAACCAGCGCGGCGGCTGGCGCGAGCAGAAGTGAGATGCGCGTGCCGTAAAGAACGCGCGCGAAGCGATCGCGGCCAACTTCATCCGTGCCCAGCGGATGCTGATGGGAAGGAGGCGCGTTGGGTACTTCGCGAAATTGTTTGGCATATCCGGTGGGCGCCAGCCAATTCGCGCCCAGCGACACGGCGCACGCGGCGACCACCACGACAGACGCCAGCTTGCGGGCTGCGTTCATGCCTCCCGGGGCCTCAACATGTAAATCATTACATCGGCCCCCGAGTTCGCCAGCAAGGTTACAAGCGTAACCAGCAACGTCAGGTTCACCAGCAATGGAAGGTCTCGGGAAAGCGCGGCCTGCCATGCGAGTTGACCGATGCCCGGCAATCCGCACAAGGCCTCGACAGGAATGCTTGCGCCTAGAGCGATGCTGACCGTAATGCCGGCGAGCGCGATCATCTGCGGACCGGCTACCGGAAGCACATGCCAGGCCAGAATGCGAAGTTCGCCGAGCCCCCGGGCGCGGGCGGCGGTGATGTGCGGCAAGGTGTAGGCCTTGGCAAGCAGGTTCCGCGAATAGCGGTAGATCTTGGGGAACACGATCAGAGCGATGGCGAGATATCCGGGAGCGTTGAGGATCACGGAAAGCAGAGCCAGCACCGCCGCCGGAATGCAGAGGAAAGCGCCGCTGACGGTGGTACCCAGAATTTCATAAGCCGAGCGGCGCCAGAGGCACGCGGTGAAGGCGAGAGTCGAGGCCAGCAGCCATGCCAGCAAAAGGCCAATGCCAGCGACGCGCACGGTGATGGGCCAGCGCTCACGCAAAAGACTTTGCACAGGCTGGCCGAGAGCATGAGAGGTGCCAAGATTGCCGTGAATCGCGTCGCGGAGGTAGCCAGCGTAGAAGGTGAGAATGTTGTGTTCACCAGCGCGCGACTGGCGCAAGGCGCGCACACTTTCCGCGTTCAGGCCGGGGTCGAGTTCGCGCTCGTCGGCATCGAAACCGGGAGCCATGCGCACCAGCGTGGCCGAAAGCAGTCCGCCAAGAA
>DATFVD010000033.1:0-15080 GCA_035260505.1 Terriglobales bacterium | reverse complement strand
TCGCCCTCGAAATCCAATTCCAATTCCGGCTTCAACGGACCGACGTTGGGCGGCGGGCCAATTCTCGGTGTCGCCAGCGCAAGCAAAGCGAAAAGCATTCGCGTATTCTACGAAAAGAACCATTACAACGACTGGCTCTTTATCTATATGCCGCAGGGCGACCGGGGAGGCCTGCTCACCGGACCGGTGTCGCTTAATGGTTCCGCGGGGAACTTGGGCAATAACCCGGGACAACCGGCGCAGCCGCTGCCGGGAACGTCGCCGAACGCCAACCAACCGCAAAGCATTCCGGCACAGTCCCCGCAAGACCCAAATCGGGTACAGATGCCACCTGAACAGTAGTGCCACACTTCCGGCAACACTCCGAGCGACAGAAAAGCCCCGCATCGAAAGCGGGGCTTGACGTGAAATCAGAAATATTTGCCTGGGCTTAAACGTTAAACGGTTAAACGTTAAACGAAGAGCCGCAGCCGCAGGTGCTCTTCACGTTCGGGTTCTCGAATTTGAATCCGGCGCCTTCCAGGGTCTCGACGTAATCGACATGCGCTCCGCCAAGATACATCAGGGAAGTGGCATCCACATAAACCTTCAAACCGTCAAAGTCGAAAACCTTATCCATCATGCCGGCGCCGTTTTCGAATGCCATGGAATACTGGAAGCCGGAACAACCGCCGCCGACGACGGACAAGCGCAATCCGGACGGAACCGGAGCTTGCGAGGCCATGATTTCCTTGACTTTGGCAATCGCGCTCGGGGTCAGGACGGGGGCCGCCGTCTTGGGTTGTACTTCGGGTACGGTGGTGGTCGCCATGTGGTTATCTCCTTGTAATTGCTTATTATAACAAAGTTTGTCACCGGCTAGGCAAGCCTTTTCAGGAGCCGTATCTCTTCCCAAACCTGTTGCTTAGATGCTTCGCACAGACAAGAAGTCGCGCCCCCTCTTGCCAACGGGTCTATAATCGTGCGCAGTAGGGGCCCGTTACCCGAACGCCGGCGAATACCACGAAGTTTCGCTGGGATGAAATATGGCAACTTCGGGAATTGGGTCGATCTCGGCTCCGAGGTGGCTTATGTCTCCAATGTTCGGGCTGCTTGTCGCGTGGGGTGTTCTGACCGGCATCCTCATTATCCTCTTGATCTATCGCAGCACCCTCACCATGCACGAGGACGATTCCATCGACCTCCACGAGGTTGAATCCCAGATGCACAAAGATCAAGTGGAAGTTCTGGCCAAGATGAGAAAGATCACGCCCATCGTCAAGGTGCTCGGCGCCTTATCGGGCGCCATGATCCTGGTGATTGCGGGGTTGTTCATTTATCAGGGGCTGAACAGCGCCACTACGCTGCAGTAGTCCGCAAAGCTTCCAGATTCTCGGGAATTTCTGCGAATCCCGCCCTGGAGAGAACTCGCAAGAACGGCGGCGAAGTGTTGCTCCCCGCTGGCGAGTCTATGTCCTATGCACGCAAATCCGTACACGACATGAATGCGCACCATCCTATTGCGATTGTTGGAGGCGGTCCAGCGGGAGCTCTCGCAGGTGCGCTCCTGGCGGAAGAAGGAAGGGACGTCCTCCTCTTTGACGAGAAGCTTGCGTGGGAGAAGCCCTGCGGTGGCGGAATTACACACAAAGCTTTGCGGCAATATCCGTTTCTGGCAGATGCGGGTAGTGAGAGCAATCCTGTTGAACACTGCGAGTTGATCAGCCCGTCGGGACAGCGAGTCCGCTTTCAAATGCAGCATCCGGTCGCGATCTTCTCGCGTCTGGCGCTGAATGGATTGTTGCTGGAGCGAGCCCGGCGCGCCGGCAGTGAGGTTGCTGCGCTGGTTGATGTACGCCACGAACGCGTCACTAGGATTGCGGGAACGGCCGGCAACTGGCAGCTGTTCACGCCGCAGCGTGAATACCATGCTTCCTACCTCATGATCGCAGCAGGCGCGCGCAACTCTTTCCGCTCTCAATTCCTCTCCCCGATTTCTCCCAGCGATTTGATGGTCAGCGCGGGCTACTTCATTCCCGGCCGCAGTTCGGTGATGACGATTCAGTTTCTCAAGGGAATTACCGGCTACATCTGGGTCTTCCCTCGCGCCGATCATGTTTCTGCGGGGATCGCGGGAAAGATGGGTGAAACGTCTACTGCCGAGTTGCGCGGCATACTGGAAGGTTGGCTCGGAGAAAACGGCTTTTCTTTGGACTTGGACGGCGCTCGTTTTTACTCGCATATTCTTCCCTCCTTTCGCGCCCAGACGTTCGACAAGCTCGAAGTCTGCGGGGAGGGCTGGGCCATGATCGGCGACAGCGCGGGCCTGGTGGACCCGATTACCGGAGAGGGTCTCTACTATGCGCTTCGATCCGCGGAGATGTGCGCTAGCGCGCTGCTGGTCGGACGACCTGATGAGTATCGGGAACGGTTGAAAGAAGAGGTTCTTGCGGAACTGAAGCTGGCGGCTCGGGTTTCGCAGCGCTTTTACAACGGACAGATATTCGGCGACAGCGTGCTCGAGCGGATAGTGTCTCTAACCGCGCAGAGCGCGAGTTTTCGCGAACTCATGAGCGACCTTTTTGCAGGCATTCAGGGCTACCGCGATTTGCGCTCCCGGCTTTACCGGATTCTGCCGGCGGTAATGGCCGAAGGGCTGCGTGGAACCATGGGCTGGCGATGGAACAAGAGCGCGAAGTTCGCCATCGACCCGGTTGCAGAATAGAGCGCACGCTGAACCGTAGAGACGCGGATTGCCGCGGCTTCTAACAACGGGCGTTTGCCCGGGTGGTCAGGCCGCCTTCTCCTTCATTCCCTCGATGTCGTCGAGCAGCACTCTCTCGTGGCCTTCAGGCTTGACCTTTTCATACACCTTGCGGATCACACCCTTCGGATCGACCACGAAACTGCTACGCTCCCAGAACTTCATTCCTTTCCATTCTGCCTGGCCGATGCCGAGCGCCTTCATCAGGCTGGAATCGGTGTCGGAGAGCAAGTCGATAGTAAAGGCGAACTTGTTGCAGAAATTCTTGTGCGAGGCAACATCATCGGCGCTAACGCCGATCACTTTAACCCCGGCAGCGTCGAAATCAGCCTTCGTCGCGGTAAACGATTTGCCCTGGATAGTGCAGCCCGGCGTATCGTCCTTCGGATAGAAGTAGATCACGAGCCATTGGCCGGCGAAGTCGGAGAGCTTGATGGTCTTGCCGTCCTGGTTAGGGAGTGAAAAATTTGGAAAGGGATGACCAGCGGAGAGCATTTGTGGGGAGTCCTTTCTAAAGTTGTGAGCTGCAATACGAGCGCGGGTGATCCCAAGCTCTTGGCCTTTTGCTCTTGGCCTTTGGTCAAAAGTGGCTTTTCACGGTCTTCCTGAGGTCCCCCGTGGTTCAACTTCCAATTCTCAACCACAGGGGACACAGAGGTCACAAGAACCTTCGGTCTTCGGCCCAGCTAACAGCTAAAAGCTAACAGTTACAAAGCTGTCCTCATGCGGCCTGCATTGCCTGCTTGGCGCGTTTGTCCATCTCTTGCGGCGACACATCTTCCTTGTGCGTCGCGATGCCCCAGTAGTGTCCGAAGGGGTCCCGGAGAAAACCAGAACGGTCTCCATAGAACTGGTCTTCGACCGGTCTCTGGATTTTCGCTCCCTCCGCGACCGCTTTTTCGAAAACTTTGTCGCAATCTGGAACATACACATACAGACTCACCGGAGACGCACCGATGGTCTCTGCGCTCGGATGGCCCATCTTCAGGTTTTCGTCCGCCAGCATGATGCGCGAGTCGCCGATTTGCAACTCGGCATGGCCGACCTGGCCGTCGGGACCATCCATGCGTACGGCTACGGTCGCGCCGAAAACGTTCTTGTAGAATTCGATCGCTTTCGCGGCACCCTTGATGACGAGGTACGGCGTAACGTTGTTGTATCCCTTGGGAATGTAGTGGGTTTCGCTCATAATTTTTCTCCTCGAGGATAAGTTGAGGGTTGAGGTTGAGGCGCGGAGACGGGCCACCATGGGCCGCGCTTATACAATTATGAGAACACAGGTTGGGACGAGGCTCAAGGGCGAACTTTTTGTAGTACTGGTTGTAAACGAGATTTGTCCCCCGTTGGCGTTTAAGTAACGGCCGCCCGTGATTTGACGCCAATTTGACCAGCCGTCTCCGGTTCCGCTTCTATCCACGAGCCAATCCCTTGAGACTAAGGCAGAAACCTCTGGATGATCTCCAGCATCCAAGTTTCGGCCCTTGTAGAACCGTCGATTGGAGGCGATCAATGGACAGCGTCAGAAAATCACTGCTTGCAGTAACCCTTCTCGCAGGAGCTCTGCTTTGCCTGGCACTACCGCGTCTTCAGGCGGAAGATCTTGACCGATGCCAGCGCCGGGTCGTCCACGCGGAGCATGAACTCCACGAAGCAATCGAAAAACACGGGCGCAACAGCAGACAGGCAAATCACGAGCGTCGCGAATTGCACGCGGCGCGGGAGCATTGCTGGCGCGAACGACAGGAGTGGTGGGATGAACATGAGCACCGCTGGCACAAAGAGCGCGACTGGGACGAGCACGACCACGACTAGGTATCTCTTACGGGAGCGCGCCGCTGAGGCTCTATTCGATCCCCAACTCCTTAGCGAGCGACTTCCATTTTTCATCCACCAGCGCGCGGGTCTTCGCGTCCATCACGATCTCATCGGGCCATGGACGCGCAAATCCCTCAGTTGACCATTTGCGCGTGGCGTCGATGCCCATTTTCGATCCGTAGTTTGCGAGGCGGGCGGCGTGGTCGAGCGAATCGACCGGGCCCAGGGTGAATTGGATGTCGCGCTCGGGATCGATATGGTTCAGCACTTTCAACGTGACGTCGGCCACGTCCTGCACGTCTACGTCTTCATCTACAACAATGATGCACTTGGTGAACATTGCCTGCCCCAGCGACCAGATGGCGTTCATCACTTTGCGCGCCTGTCCGGGATATGACTTGCGGATGGAGACCAGCATCAGGTTGTGGAAGACGCCTTCGATGGGCAGGTTGATGTCCACCAGTTCGGGGATGGTCAGCTTCATCAGCGGCAGGAAGATGCGCTCGACTGCTTTGCCCATCCAGGCATCTTCTTGCGGAGGCTTGCCTACTATGGTGGTCGCGTAGATCGGGTCTTTCCTGTGGGTCACGCAGGTGACGTGAAAGACTGGATACTCGTCTTCCAGCGAGTAGAAGCCGGTGTGATCTCCGAAGGGGCCTTCAGTGCGGAGTTCGTCGAGCTTGACATAACCTTCGAGGATGATTTCGGCGTTGGCTGGGACTTCGAGATCGACGGTCTCGCACTTCACCAGCTCGACTGGCTTCTGGCGGAGGAATCCGGCGATGATGAATTCTTCTACGTCGGGCGGGGCGGGAACGATCGCGGAGAAGGTTAGGGCGGGGTCGGTGCCGATGGCTACGGCTACTTCCATTTTTCCGGAGGGGCGGTCGCCTTGGGCTTGCATTGCGCCTCCCGATGACCTTGCCATTATGTCTACCGCTGCTGCTGCGGGGCCTTGCCCGGCTGGACGGGCGACGGCGCCCGTCGCTCCATCATTCTGAACACTACGTCTTATGTGGTCGCGGTAATGTTCTGCCGCTACTTTTTGCCTTTGCCAATGCATGCCGGTGGTTTGCTGGTCGAAGATTTGCATGCGGTACATGCCTACGTTGCGCTTGCCGGTTTTCGGGTCGCGCGTGATGACACAGGGGAGCGTGATGAAGCGTCCGGCGTCTTTGGGCCAGCATTGCAGGATGGGAAAATCCAGCAGCGAGAAATTGTCGCGCTTGATCACTTCTTTGCAGGGGCCGGTGGCTACCGTCTTCGGGAAGAACTTGCCCATCTCGGCCAGCATCGGCAGCATCTTTACTTTGTCGAGGAAGCCTTGGGGAGACTTCACGTCCATGAAGGCGCGGATCCGGTCGGCGACTTCGTCCAGGGTGTCGACTTCCAGCGCCAGGCGCATGCGGCGGGCGGAGCCGAACTGGTTGATGAGCAGTTGCGCGCCGGGATGGCCTTTTACATTCTCGAACAGCAGAGCTTTTCCGCCGACAGTTCCCTGCCGGTCTTCGGACTTACTCTTTGAAACCCGGTCGGCAATTTCCGCAATCTCCAGGATTGGGTCGGCTTCGGTGCGGATACGCTTCAGTTCGCCGGCGCGGTCAAGTGCTTTGATCCAGTCTCGCAGATCGTCGTAGGCCAAAATTCCTCCCAGAAGGACAGACGATTATATGACGCGGCTGTCGCGTCGACAGAAACGTTCTTCACCACGGAGGGCACGAGGATCACGGGGACGTGCCACGGGTTAACTCGATCGTTGGTCATGCTCTTCCACATTTCGCGCTCTGCGACTAGGATATTGGAAACAATTTCTGCAGCATCTTCAGGTTCATTGGGGGACAAATGATCCGCTTCAAAGTGAATGGGAAAGAAGAGACGTTTGACGGCGATCCCGACATGCCGCTGCTTTGGTATTTGCGCGACGTGGCCCAGCTGACGGGAACGAAATTCGGGTGCGGCATGGCGTTATGCGGCGCATGTACCGTTCATCAGAATGGCGCGGCGATTCGCTCCTGCGTCACTGCCATGAACAGCGTCGGTGGCACCGAAATCACGACCATCGAAGGCATCGCGCCGATCCATCCCGTCCAGAAGGCGTGGATGGAGATCCGGGTGCCGCAGTGCGGCTATTGCCAGACCGGCCAGATCATGCAGGCGATCGCATTTCTTAAGGACAACAAGAATCCCAGCGACCAGGATATTGACACGGCCATGTCGGGCAATCTCTGCCGCTGCGGAACTTATCAGCGGATTCGGGCAGCGATTCATCAGGCTGCGAAGGAGACGGCATGAAGATCATCGAGAATGTCAGCCTTCATGTTAGCCGGCGGGGATTCCTGAACGGTGCGCTGGCGAGCGGCGTTTTTGTGTTAAGCGCGCGTTTTATTCCCGAGCCCCTTTGGGCTGCTGAAGGCGAAACGGTCGCGGCAGCATTTGATCCGAGTCTGTGGATGTCGATCGCGTCAGATGGCACCGTCACCGTCGTCGCCCATCGCTCGGAGATGGGATGCGGCAGCCGCACGGCTTTGCCGCTCGTGGTCGCAGACGAACTTGATGCCGACTGGTCCAAGGTCAAGATTGATCAGGCAGTTGGCGATCCGAAGTACGGTGACCAGGATACGGACGGGTCGCACTCAGTTCGCAGTTCGTTCGACCTGATGCGTCAGGTGGGCGCTACCGGACGCGTGATGTTAATCAGCGCCGCGGCCACGCAATGGAATGTTTCGCCAAAGGATTGCACGACCGAGCCCCACTTCGTTGTGCATCGCGCCAGCAGCCGCAAGCTGGGCTATGGCGAACTTGCCGCCGCTGCCGCCAAGCTGCCGATTCCGAAAAAAGAAGACGTTCCGCTTCCGCTCAAGAAGCGGTCGGAGTGGCGCTACATCGGTAAGGATAGCAATACCTTGTTCGATCTCCCCGAGATGGTCACCGGCAAGGCTATCTTCGGCATGGACGCGACCAGGCCGGGCATGGTGTACGCATCGGTTGAGCATCCGCCGGTCCTCGGACAGAAGATCAAGTCATACGACGACAAGGCGGCACTCAAGGTGCCCGGCGTTCAGAAGACGCTGACCATTGACACTTTCAAACCGCCACACCAGTTTCAACCTCTGGGCGGCGTCGCTGTGATTGCGGACAACACCTGGGCGGCATTCAAGGGACGCAAAGGTTTGAAGGTTGAATGGGAGAGCAGTCCGCACGCGGTGTACAACTCCGCGCCGTTTCGCAAGACGCTGGAAGCAACTTCGCGGCAGCCGGGCAAAGTCGTCCGCAACGTCGGCGATGTGGACGCGGCCTTTGCCAAAGGCGGGAAGATAATCGAGGCCGAGTACTACACTCCGCATCTGGCGCACGTTTCCATGGAGCCGCCGGTCGCCGTCGCGGAGTATCGCGACGGGAAGGTGATGGCATGGGCGCCGACGCAGAATCCGCAAGCGGTGCAGGAGACTATCGCGGGCGTGCTCGGCATCAAGAAAGAAGATGTGACTTGCCATGTCACGCTGCTGGGTGGTGGCTTCGGGCGCAAGTCAAAACCAGATCAGGTGGCGGAAGCTGCCGTTCTTTCCAAACAGCTCGGCAAGCCGGTCAAAGTAGTCTGGAGCCGCGAAGACGATATTCACTGCGATTTCTTCCACTCGGTCGCCGCGATGTACATGAAAGCCGCGATTGGGCCGGATGGCAAGCCAACGGCGTGGTTGCAGCGGACGGTGTATCCGCCGATCGGTTCGACCTTCGACGTCTCGGCAACCTATGCTCTCGACGAGATGGGCCTGGGATGGAACAATCTTCCGTTCGATATTCCGAACCACCGCGCCGAAAATGGACCCGCCGACTTCCACGTGCGCATTGGATGGCTGCGGAGTGTGGCGAATATTTATCATGCGTTCGCGATTCACTCGTTCGCCGATGAACTTGCCAAAGCGGCCAACAAAGATTCCGTCCAGTACTTGCTTGACCTGATCGGACCGGCGCGCATCGTTCCCCTGGAGTACAAGGAGGAAGATGCGGACGAGAAGCAGCGCTACCCGCTGGACACGGCCCGATTGCGGCGCGTGGTCGAGATCGCAGCGGAGAAGTCCGGCTGGGGCAAGACGTCCACGGGGAAAGGGCGCGGCATGGGTATCGCCGCTCACCGCAGTTTCCTCACCTATGTTGCGACGGTCGTTGAAGTCGAAGTCGACAGCAAGGGACAGGTGCACATTCCGAATGTGTGGACTGCGCTCGATGCGGGGACAGTCGTCAGCCCCGACAATGTCCGGAACCAGTTCGAAGGCGCGGCCGTTTTCGGAACCAGCCTGGCGTTGTTCGGCGAAATTACCGCGACTAACGGAGTCATCGACCAGAGCAATTTCAACAATTACCAACTCGCGCGCATGAACCGCGCGCCGCGACACGTTGACGTGCATATTGTGGAGAGCGAAGCGCCGCCGGCGGGAGTGGGTGAGCCCGGAGTGCCGCCCTTTGCGCCGGCTCTGTACAATGCCGTGTTTGCGGCCACGGGCAAGCGGGTGCGGGAGTTGCCGTTATCAAAGACGAAGCTGGTATAGCGGGAACCAGCAATCTTCCGCGTGTAGAGAGGGGGCTTACCCCGTCTCCGCCGCGTTTCTACGGGACACTTATAAAAGTTACGATGAGTCAATTGCTGACGCTGCTCCTCCTGCTCACCGGAGTTTTCGCGAGTGCACAGGAGATTGTTGTGGCCGCGGCGGCGGACCTGAATGCTGCCCTTCCGCAGATCGTCGAAAGCTACAGCAAAAGGACCGGACAAACCGTGAAGCTTTCGTTCGGCTCGTCCGGCAACCTGACCAATCAGATACGAAACGGGGCGCCCTTCGATGTGTTCCTCTCGGCCGACGAAGAATATCCACGTCAGTTGATCGCCGAGGGACTGGCATCGAAGGACACTCTTTATCGCTATGCCGTCGGCCGGTTGGTGTTGTGGGTGCCGCGCGACTCGCCAGGGGACGTAGCGAAGCTCGGCATGCAGGCTTTGCTCGACCCTTCAGTTAAGAAGATTTCGATTGCGAATCCCGCGACTGCGCCCTACGGACGCGCCGCAGAAGCCGCGCTGCGGCACTTCGGAATTTACGATCAGGTTTCCAGCCGGCTTGTCGTGGGAGAAAACGTGTCGCAGGCCGCGCAGTTCGTCGAATCGGGTAACGCCCAAGCGGGGCTCATTGCGCTCTCGCATGCGCTCGCTCCCGCGCTCAAAGACAAAGGCCGCTATTGGACGGTTCCGCTCGATGCCTACCCCACCCTGAACCAGGCGGCTGTTGTGCTCTCGCGATCAAAGCAAGGAGATGCGGCCCGCCGATTCCTGGATTTCTTGCGTAGCCCCGGGGCCACTTCCCTGCTCAACAGTTACGGTTTTAGTCTGCCTGCGGAGAAGCATTAATGAACTGGGAGGCGTTCTGGTTGACGGTGCGTCTCGCGGCTATCGTCTCGACGCTGCTGATCGCCGTCGGAATTCCCATCGCGTACTGGCTGACTTATTCCCGCTGGCGCTGGAAATTTCTGGTCGAGGCTGCGGTTGCGCTTCCTATCGTACTGCCGCCGACTGTGCTCGGCTTTTATGTCCTGGTGGCACTTGGTTCGCGGAGCCCGCTCGGCCGCTGGTGGGAGTCGCTCACCGGCCACACCCTGGCCTTCACGTTCGAAGGGCTCGTGATCGGATCTTTGCTATACAGTCTGCCATTCGCCGTACAACCGTTCGCGGCATCCTTCGGTGCCGTCGATGCCAACCTGCTTCGCGCCTCGGCATCGCTTGGCCATTCACCGCTGCAAACCTTTCGCCGGATCGTGCTTCCCCTCTCAAAAGCGGGGCTGGTCACGGGATTTGCGCTCAGCTTCGCGCACACGCTGGGCGAGTTTGGAGTGGTGCTCATGGTGGGCGGCAACATCCCGGGCGTCACGCGGACCATCTCGATTGATATTTACGATCAGGTGCAGACAGCAAATTATTCCAGTGCGAACCAGACGGCACTCGTGCTGCTGATCATCTCGTTCGTCGCATTGTCGATCGTGTACGGCTTGAATCGTCGGCCATGGGCGGTGGGTCCGTGGCGGTAAAAGCAAAAGCAAAAACGAAGACTGCTCCCGCGCCACAAACTGCGCCGCCAGTTTCGACCCATCCAATCTCTTCCGATCTCGAAGTCCGAATCCGCAAACGTTTTCCTAGTCCCGAAGGTACCTTCAACCTGAATGTCAGCTTCCGCGCGCTTGCCGGTTTTACGATTCTGTTCGGCGCATCGGGCGCGGGAAAAAGCACGCTGCTCGATTGCATCGCCGGGTTGAGCGATCCCGACGAAGGGCGCATTGTTGTGGGCGGTGAAGACCTCTACGACTCGGAGAAGAAGCGGGACGTTGCGGCGTGGAAGCGGCGCATCGGGTACGTCCAACAGGACCTGGCCCTTTTCCCTCACCTGACCGCCGAGGAGAACGTCGCTTACGGGCTGCGCACGCTCAGCGCGACGGAGCGAACATCACGTAGCCGCGAAATTCTAGCGCGCTTCCGCCTCGATCGTCTGCACGACCGGCGACCGGCACAAATCTCCGGAGGCGAGCGCCAACGTGTCGCCCTGGCGCGCGCGCTCGTAACCGAACCGCGCGCCTTGCTGCTCGATGAGCCATTGGCGGCGCTGGACCGGCCAACGAAGTCGTCTCTCGTCGCGGATCTTCGTAAGTGGAACCAGAATCACCGTATCCCGATTCTCTTCGTTACTCACAATGGCGAAGAAGTGTTTGCCCTCGGCGACGAAGTCATTATGCTTGATTGGGGAAGAATCGTGGCGCAGGGGCAGCCGCATCAAGTCATGCGCGCTCCGCGACTGGAGACAGTCGCGCATCTCTCAGGATTCGAAAACATCTTCGACGCCACGGTAGTGGCACTTCACGAAGATCGCGGCACCATGACTTGCCAGCTAGGAAAAGATGCGGTGGAATTGGAAACTCCATTGGTTCGAGCAGAGATTGGCTCGCGCCTGCGCGTGGGCGTTCGCGCCGGCGATCTGCTGCTGGCAACGGAAAAACCGCGCGGACTGAGCGCGCGCAATGTCTTGCCGGGAACTATTCAGCGGCTGGAGCAGAGAGACGTCATCATCGCGGCGATGGTGGATTGCGGCGGCACCGAATTCGAAGTTCACTTAACGTTGGCGGCGCGCGACGCTCTCCAACTTGCCCCGGGCAAGAGCGTTTGGGTCGTGGCCAAGACGCATTCGTGCCATTTGATGGGGATGTAAATACGATAGTCGCTGCCAAGGAACATTTCCGTAACAGCTCTCGTACCCTGTTGCATGTTCCCCCTTTCCGACCGCTCAAGCTCGGCGCTTGTGTCCATAACAATTGTTGCGTGCCTTCTCTTTACAGTCCCGACGTTGGCGGCTGGGCAAACCGCAACCGACAAGCCCGACCACCGGCTTTCCCCGCAGGATTGGCGCGAAGATCTCCGCTTCCTGGCCGCGCAGATGCGCCTGAAACATAAGTCTCTGTTTCACACCATGACCGAGGCGGAGTTCAATCGGGCCGTGGAAAAACTAGATGCAGACATTCCGCAATTGAATGACGATCAAATTTTCATTCGCTTCCTGCAGATCATGGCGATGGTTCAGGACGGGCACAGCGGCTTCGATACTCGCCCCATACCGCCTCCCGATCTGAAGGACCGCATCCCCGTACGTTTCGTTCGTTATGCCGACGGAATTTACGTTCGAGCCGCCGGACCGGAGTACGCCGATATGGTCGCAGGCAAGGTAGTCAAGGTGGGCTCCTTGGGCTGGCAGGAGGCCATTCAGCGTTTGGATTCGATCGAGTCCCACGATCCCGGCAACAACGGCGAACAGCTTGCCTGGAGTGCGAAGACATCCCTGAACTGTCCACGTCTGTTGTACGGATTGGGTCTCACCCAATCGCGGGATAGCACGGAATTCGTGATTGAGAAAAATGGGCAGAGCCATAGCTTTATCATGAAAGCTTCAGTTCCCATCGGGGAGTGGTACTTGAACTCCGTGCCCGCGGGGTGGGTGGACGCGCGGCCCGAATCTGTGCCCGTGCCGCTAGCGAGGCAGCATGAAGACAAACACTATTGGTTTACCTATCTACCCGAGCATCGTGTCGTATATTTCCAGTTCAACCTGGTGATCAATCAGGACGGAGAAACGCTTGCGGACTTCGCGGGACGGCTGGCGACCGCGCTTGAACAGCCTGGTGTCGAGCGACTCGTGATTGACCTGCGAAACAACACGGGCGGCGACAACACGCTGCTGCGGCCTCTGCTGGTCGCTCTTGTCCGTTCAAAGGTCAACCGACGCGGAGGGATTCTCGCGATTACAGGACCGACGACGTTTTCGGCAGCTCAGAATTTCGTGAATCGGCTGGAGAACTACACAGAAGCGATCTATGTCGGGGAACCAACCGCCGAAAATGTCAATTTCTACGGAGACCCCGCTGGAATCACGCTGCCGCATAGCCACCTCGAGGCAGCAGTCTCCCAGCTCTGGTGGCAGGACAAGGATCCGCGCGATAAGAGGGCAGCGACATTTCCCGAGATCGCCATCGAGCCGACATTCCGCGATTACGTAGCGGGCAATGATCCGGCGCTGCAATATGCTTTGACGGCACCCAAGCCAGAGACGATCCAGGAAGCCCTGGAAAGTAGTCTATCGGCAGGCATAGACGCTGTGCTCGCGCGCTACAAGGCCTATGTAAGCGATCCGGCGCACAAGTTTCTTCCGGACCCCGAATCGCGCGTAAACACCCTGGGCTACAGCCTATTGTCCGCAAAGCGCATCTCAGAAGCGATCGTCATTTTCGAGGTGAATGCGCGGACCCACCCGAACTCCTGGAACGCTTACGATAGCCTGGGCGAAGCCTACGTGAACGCGCGAGATAAACAGCATGCGCTCGATGCCTATCGGAAATCGGTGGAGCTCAACCCAGATAATACAAACGCCAAGCGGACGATTGAACAAATCGAAAGCGCTAAGTGAACGGGGCGATAGGCTCACTGTTCCAGTGCAATGACCGCGATCCACTGCCCGTTTCGCTCCTGGTGATACACAATCGTTCCGCCCAGACGCGGCGCGATATCCTCGGGCAGCAAATCGCGATGGTAGCCGAAGAATTTTTCCTTGATACGCCGCCATGCATCCCAATTCTCTAACAACGCATGTGGGGGCTGGTATTTGGTGGAGAAGACCAGAGCGACGTCATAGCGGTCGCGAGCCCGGGCAGCCGCGTCCATCTGCGAGACGGAGAAGTCCTCGATGCGCAGCGCGCGGAAAGGCTGACTGGCGTTGGTACTCACGTAGCCGAGCCATGGCCGGGTAAGTTCGTCCGAGGCGGGCCACGCGGTTAGTACGCGCTCGCCCGGATGCCGCATCGCGAGGAATCGGCTGGCCTCGGCATGCATCACGATGTAGTCGCGATAGGCCAGGTTGTCCTCCAGAGAGAATCCATACGGCGGATTGCTGAACAGTCCTGCAGCAAATGCAATTGCGACCGCTGCCACAATCAGTCTCCAATACCGCACGCGCCGCCAGAGAGTCGAAACCAACGCCAGAATCACGAGCGGGACGACCGGTAACATATAGCGAGCCAGCACTGCGCCGCCCACTACTGACATGAAACCCAGGTAGGCGAGCAACACGGAAGAAAACGCCGCCTGTATCCAGAACGGAATTCGCGGACGGGTAACGCCGTTCTCTCTGCGCGGCGGACGAAGCATGGCCAGCAATCCCGTTAGCGTAAGCAGATACAGGCCGAAATATCCAAAGAGTTGCCACAGCCTCATTCCGAGCGCGAGCGGGATGCGCAGAGGATTGAACGTAGCGGCGACGTTGTAACGAAAGAATTCGGGATTGCCCAGCAGGAAGCCCGTCTTCGCGTAGTGGTAGGCGTACCAGCCCGCCAGCGGCACGACCGGAAGCACTAGATAAAAGAATCGATTGCGTTTGTCCTCAGGTGGAAGAATTTCCTTCCATCGACTTTCTTTCGACCGAATTTCGTTCGAACGCTGCCGAACGAAATAACCGAGCAACTCCCAGCCAAACAGCGCCAGCGGAGCCAGAATTGCGGTCTCTTTCGCGAGCGCCGCCAGTGAAAACCAGAGCACTTGTTTCCACGGACGGTGTTCTTCGTGAGCCGGGGTGCGAGCGGCGATGTAAGCGGACAGCCCCCAGAACGTAAATCCGGCAGCTGGCAAGTCAACCTGCGCCATGGAATTCTGCGTGAAGTACACCGGATAGAGCGCCGCTAACGCGATGGTCGCCCATGCCACGGGCAGATTGGAAGCGATTCGAGAGAGTCGAAACAGTCCGAGGAGCGAGAACGCTGACACCGCCAGCATGGCTGTGCGCGTGACTAACGTGGAGTATCCGAAGACGTGCCAGGCCAGCGCGAGCCACGCCATGACCAGTGGGGGATGGGCGTTCGACGGCGTGGAGTGCGGGATGAGCGTGCCGGTCAGATATAAATCACGCGCGGCTGGAACGTAATAGCCTGCCTCATCCCAGAAATAAGGAAGGCG
>DATFVD010000032.1:0-7978 GCA_035260505.1 Terriglobales bacterium | reverse complement strand
GGAGCCCCATGAAAGTCGTCCGCATTCACCAGTTCGGTGGACCCGAAGTCCTCATGTACGAGGACGTCCCCGATCCCAAGCCGCGTAAAGATCAGGTCCTCATCCGCGTCCGCGCTTGCTCTCTGAACCACCTCGACCTGTGGGTACGCAAAGGCCTGCCCGGTGTGAACCTGCCGCATATCCTCGGCAGCGACATGGCCGGCGAGATCGTCGAAGTCGGCGAGTACGTCACCGACCTGAAGCCCGGACAGCGCGTGCTGGTCGCGCCCATGCATTTCTGCAACCACTGTGTGAAGTGCGTCGCCGGATTGCAGAATCAGTGCCGCCAGTTCACGGTTCTAGGCAACGCGGTCGATGGCGGCAACTGCGAACTGTTTGCCGCCCCGGCCGTCAATGTCATCCCGATCCCCAACGCGCTCGATTTCAATGAAGCCGCCAGCGTTCCGCTAGTCTTCGTCACCGTCTGGCATATGCTCACCGGACGCGCCGCCATCCGCCCCGGCCAAACCGTGCTGGTGCTGGGCGCGAACTCGGGCGTGGGCATTGCCGCCATCCAGATCGCAAAGATGTTCCAGGCACGCGTGATCGCGACCGCGGGCGATGATCGCAAAGCGGAGCGAGCCCGCGAACTAGGAGCCGATTTTGTCATCAACCACTACCAGCAGAAGATTTCGGAGGAAGTCCGCAAGATCACGAACTTCGAGGGTGTCGACATCGTCATCGAGCATGTCGGTCGAGCCACCTTTGGCGAGAGTGTCAAGTCACTCAAGAGCGGCGGGACTATCGTGACCTGTGGCGCAACGACGGGACCTAAAATCGAACTCGATCTGCGCTTTCTGTTCTCGCGCCAGCTTTCATTGCTGGGGTCATACATGGGCACGATGAGCGAACTCCACGAAGTACTCAGCCACGTATTCGCCGGACGCATCAAGCCCGTAATCGACCACACGTTCCCGCTGAAGGAAATCCGCACCGCCCACGAGTACATGGAAAAAAGCCAGATGTTCGGCAAGATCGTGCTGAACCCGTAGGGTCTTTCACATCGAGATTCGGAAGACGCCGAGATCACCGAAGAGCTCAACCGCCCCTCGCGCAACCAAGATTTGTATCAGGGTAAGCCTTTAGGCATACCCTGAGTTCCGCGCTATGATTTGTAGCGAGCTAGTGCTCCGACGAATTCGTGCCGATGCCCGCCCCAGCCCGATGGATGCGACTGCTGCTGAAGGCGCTGGGCCCGGGCGTTATTACCGGAGCTGCCGACGATGACCCGTCTGGCATTGCCACATATTCTGTTGCGGGCGCGCAGCTCGGAACCAAACTTATCTGGACCGCACTCCTGACATGGCCGCTGATGGCCGCAGTTCAAATGATGTGTGCCCGAATCGGAATGGTCACGGGGCAAGGCCTGGGCGGAAATTTCAAGCAACGATTTCCAGGATGGCTGCTACGCGCCTTCATCGTAGCGCTGCTCGTGGCCAACACCATTAACATCGCGGCGGATCTCGCCGGCATGGCCGATGCAGCTGAAATGCTGTCTGGGGTTAAGCCCTACTGGTTTGTCGGGGTTTTCGCATTCCTGATTTCATGGGCCACCGTCCGCCTCCATTACCAGCAGATAGCGAACGTGCTCAAATGGCTGGTGCTGGTGCTCTTCGCCTACCCCGTCACCGTGTTTGTGGTTGGGGCGGATTGGGGCCGAGTGCTGCGCGATACCCTCGTACCGTCGATGCCGCATACCAGAGATGAATGGTCGACACTCGTCGCGCTTCTCGGCACCACTATCAGTCCGTACTTATTTTTCTGGCAGGCGAGTGAAGAAGTTGAAGAAGAAAAAGCCGCAGGTCAGACCACGCTCGCTCAACGAAGAGGAGCGACTGGCGAAGAACTTCACCTCCGGCGAATGGATGTCGGCGTCGGCACGTTCTTCTCAAATTTGGTCATGTTTTTTATCATCCTGACCACTGCGATCACCCTCAACCGCCATGGCATTACGCACATTGAGACGATTCGCCAGGCCGCCGAAGCCCTTCGGCCCCTCGCCGGCAAGTTCGCTGCGACACTGTTTACCGTGGGTATTGTCGGCGTCGGATTTCTTGCCATCCCGACGCTGGCGGGATCAACGGCATACGCATTCGCGGAAACGCTCGGGTGGCGCCAGGGCTTGGACAAGAAATTAAAGCAGGCACGCGCGTTTTACACTCTCATTCTTCTCTCCACGGGAGTGGGCGTCGGACTAAACTTCGCAGGCATCAATCCCGTGAAGGCGCTCTACTGGACAGCTGTCATCAATGGACTGTTGGCCCCCTTCCTCCTTGTCGCAATCCTGGTCGTAGCTTCGGACAAGAAGCTGATGCGGGGCCAACCGAGTTCACGCTTGGCAAGGATCGTCGTGGCCATCACCACAGTGGCGATGTTCGTCGCCGGCATAGCCATGTTTGTTGAGTAGACTCGGAAGGGAACGAGCTACAGGCTGCGGAAGAACTCAAACTTCTCCACGAAACGGGAAACGCACGAGTTTTACTCGGCAGTTAAGTGTTGAAGATGTGTCCGCGCATCAGCGCCCGAGGTACGCTTCTTACGCCTCGACTAGTTTTTCTGCAGCCTCGCAAGCATCTTTCCCTGGAATCGACCGATGGGCTAACAAATCGGAGCTTGCCCGTCGCCACTTGAAGCAGTAACCTTTTGGCCTGTATCGCACATTGACCGAGGAGGATCTCGACATGAGGGTTCTAACAAAGGTGCGCCGAATTCCGCTTTTGCTGTTCGTAATCGTGGCCCTGGCGGCCGCACCCGTTCTGGCTAAGGCACAGTCATCGTCCTCCCCGCCGGATTCCCCCGGTGCCGTCGCAAAAGCAACCCCGGCGCAACCCGATCTGACCTACACGCGTCCGACCGCAAAAACGAGGCTCCATAACTACGTCTTTGACATGATCGGCCCCTATCCCATCCTAGGCGCCGCGTTATCCGCCGGCATTAACCAGGCGGATAAAACTCCGCCAGAGTGGAAGCAAGGTGCGGAGGCTTATGGCAAGAGATTCGGGTCCAACTTCGGCATAGCATCCGTAAGCACGACGACGCGCTATGCCCTTGCGGCAGCCTTTCGCGAGGACACGTTGTACTACCGCTGTGAATGCAAAGGCTTCTTTCCACGACTGAGCCATGCTGCCATTTCGACCCTCACAGCGCGCCGCGGCGACGATGGCCATCGTGTCTTTTCGTTCCCATCTCTGGTCGCTCCGTATGCCGGCACCATGACCGCCGTCTATGGGTGGTATCCGAGTCGTTACGACGCCAAGGATGGCTTCCGAATGGGTAATTACGCCTTGCTGGGATACGTGGGCGGAAACGTCGCTCTCGAATTCCTCTATGGCGGACCACACTCGTTGTTATCCCGCATGCACCTCCATCACGGACACGGAGCGTCAAATCCGTGATTGACCGGCAACCGGGGTGTTCGCAAGAATACAGAAGTCCTTACTTTGTCCCTGAAAGACCCAGGCGACCTGCCATCCTAACCAGGTCCGCTAAAGAGTCTGCCTGCATCTTTCGCATGATATTGGCACGATGCACCTTTATGGTGATTTCACTGGTGCCCAAGTCAGCGGCACTTTGTTTATTCAGCCGGCCGGAGACCACCAGTGGGAGGATCTCTCGCTCGCGTGGCGTCATCGATTCAAACCGCTCCCGCAGCACTGCAATCTCCGCCTCTTGCTGACGTCGGGTGCCGTCTCGTTCCAGGGCAACCTGAATCGCATCCAGTAAATCCTGATCGCGGAATGGTTTGGTCAGGAACTCGACGGCTCCCGCTTTCATTGCCCGCACTGTCATGGGGATATCGCCGTGGCCGGTGATGAATATGATTGGAATGCGAATACCAGCCGCGACCAACTGGGGCTGGAAATCGAGCCCGCTGATTCCCGGCAATCTGATGTCAAGGACGAGGCAGCTGACAATATCCGGATGGCTGCTGTTCATGAACTCAGCCGCCGACCCAAACAGTTCTACGTGCAAGCCCATGGATTCTACAAGGCGTTTGATCGCTCGACGGACCGAAGGATCGTCATCAACCACAAAAACGATGGAATCTGGCTCAGTCATGAGGCATCGTCGGAATCACTGGCAAAGTGAATTGCAACAATGCACCCTGGGACACGGGCACAATGGACAAACGTCCACCATGAGATTCGATTATCGAATGGCTGATCGAAAGCCCCATGCCGATGCCCTCTGCCTTCGTGGTAAAGAATGGTTCGAAGATGCGGTTTGCCAGCCCCGGCTCGATTCCTGGCCCAGAATCTTGAACCTGGACCAACACACCATCTGTGCTCTTTGCCGACCTGATTAAAAGCTTCCCTGGTCGTGCGGTGGAAGTTCGCATTGCTTCAAGGGCGTTCATGACCAGGTTAATCAACACCTGTTGCAACTGCACCTGGTCGCCGGCCACGAGTGGCAGATCGGCTGCGAGGTCGGTACGCAAAAAGACACGGCTCCGCGTAAACTCGTTGCGCAACAGAATACCTACGTCTTGAATCACCCGGTTAATGTCCAGTTCTGCCCTCCTGGAAGCGCCCTTCATCAACAAACCGCGAATCCGGGAAATAACTGCGCTCGCGCGGGTGCCGTCGTTCACAATTTCTGTAACTGCCGCACGGAATTCATCGAGATTCGGTGTCACCCCTTCGAGACGACGCAAGCAGAAGTTGGCGTTGGTGACGATCGCAGTGAGGGGTTGGTTTACCTCATGAGCAATTGTCGCAGCTAGTTCTCCCAGGTCCAGCGCGCGTGTGACGCGCCCCAGCTCTGCCTGCGCTTCCTGCAGCGCCTCTTCGGCGCGCTGGCGCTCGATCATTTCTTTTCTCATCTCTTCATTGACGGCTTGGAGCTGTCGCGTACGATCCCTGACGCGCAGCTCGAGTTCATCGTTCAGTCTCTTAATCGCCGACTTTGCCTGCTTCAGTTCGGAAGTTTCCACCACCTCCCAGCCGTTATTTCTTCGGGCTATGGCAAATTGGTGGGTGCGGGTCACGTCGAGAATTTCCGCAGCCGTGCTTCCCGCCAGCGGATAGGTGCATAGCGCCGTTATCCGCCAGTTGCCGATGGAATGATTTACTTCGCTTTCGTAATCGCAAAACGCCTTCCAGTCTTTGCGTTCTAACCAGGCTGTGCTGCCGCTGATCCGCAACCCGGCATATCCCCGCGTCAAGGCGGAATTCGTCTTCTCAGTCCAGTTCCGGATGGCCCACCGCAGATCCAGATCGCCGCCGGGGTAATAGCATTGCTGCCCGGGAACAATCTCGATGCTGCGGTCCGCCACATAACGCTCGAATTCGGGCACGGCTTTGCGCAGGGCGCTCATCGCTTCTTCCGCGGTCAACGGCTCAGACACTGCCCAAAGACAGAGTTCGCCGGTTTCCAACCCGGCCTTGAAGTAAGGCACGAGTGTATCGAGCAGGTCCTGCTTGGTCTCGTAAAACATGAAGAAGTGAGTGCCCCACGGCACATCGCCGACCACACCAATTCCGGTCTTGCGCAGTTCCGTATGAACGGGTTGTGTCGCCATCGTAACCACCTCAGCTATGCAGCATCCTTGCGATCGATCGGTAAAATGATCTGGAACACAGCACCCCGGGAATCGGACACCAGCGACAATTGCCCACTATGAGACTCGACGATCGAACGGCTGATCGCCAGCCCCATTCCGATGCCTTCCGCCTTCGTGGTGAAGAATGGTTCGAAAATGCGGTCTGCCAGCTCCGCTTCGATTCCAGGACCAGAATCCTGAACCTGGACCAAAATGCCATCAGCGTTCTTAGTCGACCTGATCAGAACTTTCCGAGGCTGTTCTGTAGAAAGTCGTAGAGCTTCCACGGCGTTCATGAGCAGGTTAATCAACACCTGTTGCAACTGCACCGGATCCCCCTGCACGCACGGCAGATTGGTTGCAAGTTCGGTGCGTAACTGTATTCGGTTCCGCTTCAGCTCGTTCCGCAGGAGAGTAATTACCTCTTGAATAATCTCATTGATATCAAGTTCCGTCCGGCCGGGAGATCCCTTTACCAGCAAGCCGCGAATCCGCGAAATCACCGCGCTTGCTCGGGTGCCGTCGTTTACAATTTCTGTAATTGCCGTCCGCAATTCATCGAAATTCGGAGTCGAACCTTTTAACTGGCGTAAGGAGAAGTTGGCATTGGTCACGATCGCAGTGAGAGGCTGGTTAACCTCGTGGGCTATGGCCGCTGCCAGTTCTCCCATCGCTTGAGTGCGCGTAACGTGAGCAAGTTTGTCCTGCGCCTCCGATAAGGCTTCTTCCGCCCGCTTGCGGTCCTCAATGTCGGTACTGGTTCCATACCATTTAACAACGTTTCCCCGTTGGTCGCGCAGCGGCACAGCGCGAAGCAGGAACCAGCGGAATGCGCCGTCCGCCCGTCTTAGGAGTGCCTCCTTTTCAAAAGGCTCCCCGGCCGCAAAGGCTGCCCGCCATTCCTGTTCTGCGCGGTCTTCGGGATGAAATTCATCCATCCAGCCCCAGCCTAATGCTTCTTCCAGAGAGAGACCGGTGTACTCCAGGAAACGTTGATTCAAGAAATCAGCGGAGCCGTCGGGCAATTTGCTCCACACCAGCGCAGGAAGTGTATCGATCACCAGCCGGAGGCGGTCTTCGGCCTCTTTTCGATCTTCGATATCTGTATTCGTACCGTACCATCGAACGACCCGTCCTTCCGAGTCCCTCAGCGGCACGCCAGATGATAGAAACCAGCGATACTGCCCGTCGGCCCGGCGATGGCGCTCTTCCTGCTGGTAGGGCGTGCCCTTGGCCACCGACTCGCGCCAGGCTTCCAGCACCCGCTCTCGATCATCGGGATGAAGCATTCGCTGCCATCCCTCGCCTTGCGCCTCTTCCTGAGTGAGACCGGTATAGGAGAGCCATTGCGCGTTGCAGAAGTCCAGAGAGCCATCCGGCGGACCGCTCCAGATCTGGTGCGGGATTGTATCAATCACAAGTCGCAGGCGGTCTTCGCTTCGCCGAATCCCGTCTTCTGCCCGCGCACGCTCGGCAATTTCCTTCCTTAGCGCCTGGTTCACGGCTTGAAGTTGTAAGGTCCGCTCCGCAACGCGACGCTCCAATTCTTGGTTGCGCCGCTGGACTCCCGCACTTGCCCGCCTGTCCACAGACGAAGTCACGCTGGCGGCCATCAGCACGATCAAAGTCACAATCGCAATTCCATTGTTGGCAAAAGGCGAGATGCTCACCGCGCGGGCAAAATCCGGTGGCGACGCGGGGATGAAACTTGCGGCTGCCATGCCCGTATAATGCATCGCCGAGACAGCGAATCCCATGACTGCTGCACTGCCCAGCCTTCGCGGAACAGTCCATTGGGTCTCTTCTCGTAGATCAAATGCCGTTAGTAGCGCAATCAGAGAAAACAAGACCGCGAACAAAACGGAAAAAGCCACTAGAAGCGGGGAAAACCGGGTGGTGGCAGGTAATCTCATTGCGGCCATGCAGAGGTAGTGCAGGCCGGCGATGCCCGCGCCCATCATGAGGCTGCCAGTCAAGGCCTCCACCCTGCCCATTTTCTGGCGGCTTGCCACAAACAGCGCGACTGCGGACGCAAGGATCGCCACCACGAATGCCGCCAGAATTGTCGGCCAGTGATACTCGACTGGCACAGGTAGGCGGAAGGCCAGCATCCCCTTCATGTGCATCGACCAGATGCCGATGCCCATGGCGGCGGCGCCACCGCTCAACCAAGCGAGGCGGATCCGCCCGCTTGCGGCGGTTACGCGTCCCGCAAGGTCGAGGGCGGCGTAAGACGCTGCGATGGCGATCAATACCGACCGCGCCACCTCGCTGTAGTCGTAGGAGCCGGTCAAGGCCTCGCTTGCAGAGATCATCACAAGAGATCTCCTCTGCCGGTGTGGGTCAGCCTTTACACGTTGCGCACAAATCCGCTGTGGATTGTCCGGCCACGAACCC
>DATFVD010000031.1:0-2140 GCA_035260505.1 Terriglobales bacterium | reverse complement strand
TTCCGGCGATTTGTCGCGGATTACTCAGATCCGCATGCTTACCAAGGGAAAGATGACGGTATTCCACGGCTGGGAGCCGATCACGCTGCAAGGCTTCGCGGCGGGCGCGGATGGTTGGTGTCCGGGACTGGCAAACGTGCTACCGCGGGAGTGCGCCCAGCCCTTCGAGCTCTGCGTCGAGAGCAAGGATTTGGCCGCCGCGCAGATACTGTTCGACCGGATGTTCCCTATTTGCAAGCTGATGGGCGACACCGGCTACATTCGGGTGGTGCATACGGCGCTCGAGCTTATGGGTCGCTCGGTCGGACCACCGCGGCGTCCGCTGCGCATGCTGGATGCGGAACATAGGACTCAGCTGATCTCAGTGTTGCAGTCGCTGGGCGTTCTGGGAGCCCAGGTGCAGGGACAGGCTGCCGAGTAAGTGGCAATATTGCAGAAGAGCCCACCGCAGAGGCGCGCCCGTGGCGTCGTGATTGCCATGCACCACGCGACGGCGGCGTCGAGGCGGACAAATAGTTGAGGGCACAAGAGGGAGAACGACATGTCAGCACAGAGCCGCAGAAACTTCCTGAAACTTTCCGGCGGGGCGTTTGCCCTAGGTTCGTTCGCAGGCGCGCCGGCATTCGCACAGTCACCGCCGGTGAAGATAGGCGTTTTGGCCGCGAGATCCGGCGTGCTTGCGAGCATCGGCGAGTGCGCGCTCGCCACGGTGCAGTGGTGGGCCGACGGCGTGAATAAGGCCGGCGGCATTCTTGGCCGCAAAGTCGAACTTGTTGTCGAAGAAGAGGGCAATCCGAAGGAGACGGCTGAGAGATCCCGTAAACTCGCTTTGCGCGACAACGTGGAGATGGTGACTGGATTGATCTCCACCGGCAGCGGCCTGTCGGTCGGCCCTATCGCCGAAGAGTTGAAGACGATCTGGATGTCATGGGATGCGACTACCCAGAAGGACGTCGAGGAGACGTTACCGAATCCGAAATATTCATTCCGCAGCACGGACAACGAGGTCGAGGGCCTGATGGCCTCGCTCCTGACCGTGAAGCACTTCAAGGGAAAAATCAAAACCGTAGCGAATCTTGGCACCGACTACTCATATGGCCGAAACATGTGGGAAACGTTCATGGCCATGATGAAGAAGTACGACATGGGCGTCACTCCGGTTGCGGACTTGTGGGTCAAGGTTGGAACGACCGATCTGACCACCTTCGTTGCATCGTTGCAGCAAGCCAAGCCCGACTTGATCATGTCGTCGCTACTGTTCACCGATGCCTTCATCTTCGTGAAGCAGGCGCACGCCGCCGGGCTCACAGGCGCTTCGAAGCTCGTCATGCCGGCCGGGGGCTTTCAGCTCAACGAAATGAAAAAGCAGTACACCCCCGAGGGCATGATTCTCGGGCACAATTCCATGTATTTCGAAGCGCCGAATGCATCGCCGTTGCTCAAAGAGTTCGTCGCATACTACAAGGGCAAGACGGGCTTGTTTCCTCACTTCGAGGCGGACCGGGCGTATTCTGCCGTCGCGTCCTGGAAGGCCGGGGTCGAGAAGGCTGCCCAGCAAACCTCCGGCAAATGGCCATCCAAAGACGAGATCATCAAAGCGATCGAGGGCATCTCGGTCGAATCGCTGGGCGGGACATTCAGTTATCGGCCGGACCACATCCCCGACTGCAATTTTTACATGGGGTTCACAACGCACAACAACCCATACGACATCGTGACGATTTCGCCGGTGGAGACCTTGAACACGCGCGACTATCAAAAGCCGGCGGGCGCCGACTTCTTCAAATGGATCCAGGCGAAGCAGTTCCCCAATCTATCTTGATGAGGAGTTGAGGTTGCTCGCGAGCGCCAACATCTTGGTCGGCGGCGTGTTTCACGCCGCCGTTCTTTTTCTCGTTGCGGCCGGGCTGCAGATCGTGTTCGGCGTGCAGAAGATCGTGAACCTCGCCTGCGGTTCATTCTATGCATTGGGGGCGTATTTTGGAATTTCCGCGTTGGCTTGGGCTGCGGCCTTTGAAGTCCCTGCAATCGCATATATTCCCATTCTCGTCGGCAGCGGGCTCCTGCTTGCAATCGTGCTTGGGCCGTCGGTCGAGCGTTTGCTCAGGCTGATCTACGATCGCGACGAGCACTTCCAGAT
>DATFVD010000030.1:0-8357 GCA_035260505.1 Terriglobales bacterium | reverse complement strand
GCCACTTGGCCGACGCAATTCACGAAAGCCAGGGCGGACTTGAAATCGGGGAATTTGTAAGCGCGCACGAGGTGATGCTCGTTGACGATCTTCCACTGCGCGGGCTCTGCCAACTGCGCATGAATCTCGGTGAGTTTGTCTCCCTTGAGCGGGGGCACACCGCCGCGACAGGGGACGCAATTTCGATCTGCAAGCGTGAGGTTTCGCATGGTGTTTCAGATGCTGTCAATGGTCGAGCCGGAGCGGAGCTGCGCTTGGCTTGGACGGGCGACGCCCGTCCCCACCCGAGCAAGGACTAGAACGGAATGTCTTCATCCGTAATCGGAGAACTGCCCGCCGGCGCGTGCTCCGGCTCCGGCGCGCTCTGGTCGAAGTTGTTTCCGCCCGCCGATGCCGAGATTCCGCGCGAACTGCCGGCATGCTCGCCGCCGCCTTCACCGCGCGAACCAAGCAGCACAAGATCGTTGGCGACGACCTCGGTCATGTACTTTTTCTGGCCGGACGTCTTGTCGTCCCAGGAGCGGGTCTGCAGGCGGCCCTCGATGTAGACCTTGCCGCCCTTTTTCAGATACTCACCGGCAATCTCCGCCAGCCGCTGCCAGAGCACCACATTGTGCCATTCGGTGCGGTCCTGCCACTGGCCGTCTTTGCCCTTGAAGCGCTCGTTGGTGGCCAGCGTGATCTTCGCGACCGGCGTGCCCTGCGGCGTGAACTTCACTTCGGGATCTTTGCCAAGGTTTCCAATCAGGATGACTTTATTTACGCTTTTCATGGTTGCAGGCTCCTTCGCTGACCTTCGAAACGCTCACTATAGCAGAATTGGGCGACCCAGATGCTGTGTCCGCCGTACCAAAAATATGTGATGAATCGGACGGGCTTCGTGGAAGTGGACTTCACCACCCAGGCCTTCAGGGTCGGATCAGATTTTCCGTAGAGACGCGGCTTGCCGCGTCTCCGACTGACCACGGAATTGGAAGAGCGTCGCATTGTTTTGAACGGCGAAGATCGACGGTTTGGCAACTGTAAAAGGTCAGATAGAATAGAAATGGAATGCCTGATGAGGCGAGTTCGCAGCCGCCGGTACCGGCGGCTCCAAAAAAATCGGATACGCACAAGCTGCCCGTGGTGGCGGTATGGGCACGCGATCTGCTGGTCTCGCTCGCCATCTCCGCGTTCATCATTATCTTTCTCTACCAGCCGGTGAAGGTTGAGGGCGTCAGCATGATGCCCGGCCTCGAAGATCAGGAGCGCATCTTCGTCAACAAGTTTGTCTATCGGTGGGAGCCGATCCAGCGCGGCGACATTATTGTATTCCGCTACCCGCGCGACATCTCGAAAAGCTACATCAAGCGCGTGATTGGAGTTGCCGGAGACCGAGTCCGCATTGTGAACGGGAAAGTCTATGTCAACGGACAAGCTCTCGACGAAGACTATGTGCCAAGCGACTATGCCGACGATCGTCCCTATGCAGAGCTCGTCGTTCCGCGCAACACCTACTTCGTGCTGGGCGACCACCGCACGATGTCAAGCGATAGCCGCGAGTTTGGCCCGGTGAACGAACGCTACATCTACGGCAAAGCCGTCTTCGGATATTGGCCGATGGAGAAACTGGGACGCTTGCGCTAGAGGTCTCAGGTGTCAGGTCTCAGGAAAAACCAATTGCGGACCTCAGCCCTTTCCGGATGCAGGTTTTCCTGAGACCTGACACCTGACAACTGAAACCTTTCTTCCACGCTACTCTGCTGTTAGAATCGAAAAAATCCACTCCAGGAGTTCCAATGCAAGCGATCCTTGCACTCGAAGACGGGAGAGTCTTCCGAGGCAAAGGCTACGGTGCTAAAGGCGAGTGCTCCGGCGAAGTCGTTTTTAATACTTCCATTACCGGCTACCAGGAAATTTTCACCGATCCCTCCTACGCGGGGCAGATTGTCGTCCTGACTAACCCCGAAATCGGAAACTACGGCACCAATCCCGAAGACAACGAGGCCGTGCGTCCGTACATCGAGGGGCTGATCGTGCGCGAGTTCTCGAAAGTCAGCTCCAACTGGCGTTCGCAGCAGGTGACGGACGAGTTCATGGAGCAGTTCAAGATTCCGGTGCTTGCTGATATCGACACGCGCGCGCTGGTCCGCCACTTGCGCACCTACGGCGTGATGCGGGGAGTGATCTCGACGCTTGAGGCCGACACTGACAAGCTTGTCGCTAAGGCGCGCGCGATTCCAAAAATGGATGGCCAGGATCTGGCCAAGGTTGTCTCGACCCACCACACCTACGTGTGGGAGACAGGCGAACGCTCGCATCTGCCCGACGAAGTGGTCGGTGTAAAAGACGAGCCGGCGCGCTTTCACGTTGTCGCCTACGACTTCGGCATCAAGCAGAACATCCTGCGGAAGCTGCGAGGAGAAGGCTGCAAGGTGACGGTCGTCCCGGCGCAAACGACAGCGGAGGACGTGCTGGCCTTGAAGCCCGACGGAGTATTCCTCTCAAACGGCCCGGGCGATCCCGAACCCTGCACGTACGCAGTCGACAACATTCGGCGGCTGATGGGACGCCAGCCGATTTTCGGAATATGCCTTGGTCATCAACTCACCGGCATCGCGCTCGGAGGTAAGACATTCAAGCTGAAGTTCGGCCACCACGGTGGGAATCATCCGGTGAAGCAGTTAGCCAGTGGCAAGATCGAGATCACAGCCCATAACCACAACTTCGCTGTCGATCCCGACTCGCTGCCACAAAGCGAAGTGGAATTAACGCACATGGATTTGAATGACTCGACGCTCGAAGGCATGCGGCACCGGAATCTGCCGCTGTTCACCGTGCAATACCACCCGGAAGCGGCACCGGGACCGCATGATTCGCACTACTTGTTTAAGGATTTTGTGAAGATGATGGAGGAGTTCAAGAGATAGTAGCCAGTATAAGAATTGTCATCCCGAGCGAAGCGAGGGATCTGCAGCTCGCTGGAAGTGCCGCAACGTTCGCGGCCGAATACGCGGTATGCAGTGACGGATTGAAAGCATGCGAGAAGAGAAGCGCTATTACGTCGACATCATGGCCAGCCGTTCGCTGACTTTCTACACAGGCGTGACCGGAGACATCCACCACCGCGCGCTGCAGCACAGGGCAGGCGAAATAGCAGGTTTCACTAAGAAGTACCACATTAATCGCCTCGTCTATTATGAAACGTTTAAGTACGTGAACAACGCCATCGCTCGCGAAAAACAGATCAAGGCTTGGACGCGAGCGAAGCGGCTTGCGCTGATCAAGACTATGAACCCGGCGTGGCAAGATCTGGCTGACGGCTGGGGTGAGCCGACGAAACTGCAGATCCCTCGCTTCGCTCGGGATGACAAATCTAAAAGTGATGACAAAGGTAAGGGTAGAGATGACAACAACAACGGCGCAGCTGAAGCTGCGTCACTTCAAAGCACGAGCAAAACTGCATAATGCCAAAACGAACTGACATCTCGAAAATCCTAATCCTCGGCTCCGGCCCGATCGTCATCGGGCAATCCGCCGAGTTCGACTACTCCGGCACGCAGGCTTGCAAGGCGCTCAAGTCGGAGGGCTTTGAAGTCGTGCTGGCCAACTCGAACCCGGCCACGATCATGACCGATCCCGAGTCGGCTGACCGCACTTACATCGAGCCGCTCACACGCGAATATCTTGAAGAGATCATCCGCGTCGAGCGGGAGATGTCGCCGGGCGCGGGCTTTGCCATTCTCCCAACGGTCGGCGGTCAGACCGCGCTCAACCTCGCCATTGAACTCGCTGACGGCGGCGTGCTTGAAAAGTACAACGTGCATCTGATTGGCGCGCAGATCAGCGCCATCAAGAAGGCGGAAGACCGTCTGTTTTTCAAAGATGCAATGCAGCGCATCGGGCTCGACGTGCCGAAGTCAGCGCTCGTTAGCAACCTTAAAGACGGCGTCGAGTTCGCCGGCAAGATCGGTTTTCCGGTCATCATTCGTCCCTCGTTCACGCTCGGCGGCACGGGCGGAGGAATTGCCTACAACCGCGAAGAACTGATGGAAGTGCTCGCCCGCGGTCTCGACCTTTCGCCGGTACATGAGTGCCTGATCGAAGAATCTGTGCTCGGCTGGAAAGAGTACGAGCTCGAGGTGATGCGCGACACGAAAGACAACGTCATCATCATTTGCTCGATTGAAAACTTCGACCCCATGGGCGTGCATACCGGCGATTCCATCACGGTCGCTCCGGCACAAACGCTCACCGACCGCGAATATCAGATGATGCGCGACGCATCGATTGCCGTGATTCGCGAGATCGGCGTCGAGACCGGTGGATCGAATATCCAGTTCGGCGTCAATCCTTCGACCGGGCGCATGGTGGTGATCGAAATGAACCCACGCGTTTCGCGGTCATCGGCGCTTGCGTCAAAAGCCACTGGTTTCCCGATCGCGAAAATTGCCGCCAAGCTTGCTGTCGGGTATACGCTCGACGAGATTCCGAACGACATCACGCGCAAGACTCCAGCCTGCTTCGAGCCGACGCTCGACTACGTGGTCGTCAAGATTCCAAAGTGGCAATTTGAAAAATTTCCCGGCGCCGACGAATCGCTCGGACCGCAGATGAAATCCGTCGGCGAGGTGATGGCCATCGGCCGCACCTTCAAGGAAGCGTTGCAGAAGGGAATCCGTTCCCTCGACACCGGCAAGCGAGTCGGATCCCAGCAAATCGAACCCAAGATTCTGACGCAACGCCTGGTCACGCCGCATCCCGAGCGCCTGACCTATGTTCAGTACGCAATCCGCCAGGGATTCCCGATCAAGCAGATCGCGAAGATGACATCGATCGATCCCTGGTTCCTCTACCAGCTCAAAGAAATTAACGACATGCAACTTGAGTTGGAAAAGCATCCGATGGAATCGGTCCCCACCGAGGTGCTGCGCGAAGCCAAGCGCATGGGCTTCTCCGACGGACGTCTCGCCGGAACCTGGCGTCTGGACGGGAAAGGCGGCCAGGAAAAAGTTCGCCACTTCCGCAAGAAACACCGCCTGAAGCCGGTCTACAAGCGGGTCGATACCTGCGCCGCGGAGTTCGAGAGCTACACACCTTATCTCTACTCCACCTACGAAGAAGAAGACGAGGCCGCGCCCACGGCAAAGAAGAAAGTGGTGATTCTCGGCTCCGGTCCCAACCGCATCGGGCAGGGAATTGAATTCGATTATTGCTGCTGCCACGCCAGCTACGCATTACGCGAAGACGGCTACGAAACCATTATGATCAACTGCAATCCGGAGACGGTCTCGACTGACTATGACACCAGCGACCGTCTTTATTTCGAGCCGCTCACGCTGGAAGACGTGTTCGCCGTCTGCGAGCACGAAGCCTCCGGAGGCGCACCGGTCGGCGTGATCGTGCAGTTTGGAGGGCAGACACCGCTGAACCTCTCCCTGCCGCTCAAGGCTGCGGGCGTCAACATTATCGGTACCACGCCCGAGTCGATCGATCTAGCCGAGGATCGCAAGCGTTTCGGAAAGCTGCTCGATGAACTCGACATACCGCAAGCTCCCGGCGCCATGGTCGCTTCGGTCGAGGAAGCGGTCGAAGCGGCGAAGAAAATCGGGTTCCCCGTGCTGGTTCGTCCTTCGTACGTGCTCGGAGGGCGAGCCATGGTCATCGCCTACGATGAAGACACGATTCAGCAGTATATGAAGCAGGCCGTCGAGTATTCGCAGGACCGGCCCATCCTCATCGATAAATTTCTGGAAGACGCGATTGAAGTCGACGTGGACGCGCTCTCCGACGGCGAGGATGTGGTGATCGGTGGCATCATGCAGCACATCGAGGAAGCCGGCATCCACTCCGGCGATTCTTCCTGCGTGCTGCCCGCGGTCGATATTCCCGAGCCGCTGCTCAAGCAAATGCGCGACTATACATTCAAGCTGGCGCGCGCGCTGAAAGTGATCGGCCTGATGAATGTGCAGTTCGCGATTCCGCGCGGCGGGTTTAACGGGGCTTCGCCTCGTCCCGGCGCGGCAGAGCCCCGCCACCACGCGGGGAGCGGGAATGGCAAAGTCTACGTGCTCGAGGTGAATCCGCGAGCCTCTCGCACTGTGCCCTTCGTTTCAAAAGCTACCGGCGTGCCGATGGCCAAGATTGCCGCGCGGCTTATGACCGGACGCAAGCTGCGGGAATTCCTTCCTGAAAATATCGAGCGGGGCACGGACCTCGATACTGGCCACCACTTCTACGTGAAATCGCCAGTCTTTCCCTGGTCGAAATTTCCCGGCGTGGATACGGTTCTTGGCCCCGAGATGCGCTCCACCGGAGAAGTCATGGGCATCGCTGACAATTTCGGCGAGGCCTTCGCCAAAGCGCAAATAGCTGCCGGCCAGAAGCTGCCGACGAAGGGGACGGTCTTCGTCAGCGTCACCGACCACGACAAGCCGCACGTAGTGGAGGTCGCGCATCGCTTCGTCGACATGGGATTCAAACTCGTAGCCACGCACGGCACGGCGGACATTCTGGAAGGAGCTGGCTTGGCGGTTGAGCGGGTATATAAGGTGAAGGAAGGCCGCCCCAACGCGGTCGATTTGATCAAAGCCGATCGCATCCAGTTGATTGTCAATACGCCGCACGGTCCCGATCCCTACTTCGACGAGAAAGCTATCCGACGCGCCGCTGTCACCGGACGCATCACGACCATCACAACGCTCTCCGCCGCCCGAGCCGCCGCGGAAGGTATCGCCGCGCTACAGCGCGGAGAAGTGCGCGTGCAAGCTCTGCAGACGCTGCATGCGGAGCGCATCGCGGCGACGTAACCTCGCATGACCAAATCCCCTTTCGTGATCTCCACCGTCCTCGGCTTGCCCGTCTTTATCGCGGTCGTCGTCTTCGGTCCGGCGGCATTCGACCTTATTTTCCATCGCCGGCCGCCGGAGCGGTTCCTGATTCCCGACGGATACAGTGGCTGGGTGCGCGTCGATTTTCGACAGAAAGGCGCGCCGCCGTTGCCGGTGGAAGACGGCCGCCTGCTCCTAAAGCTGAATGAGCGAGGAACGCTCCAGACATCTTCCGATCCTCTTGCTGGCCACGGAAAAGATGATTTTTTCTACTATTCACTCGCTCGCCGCACACCGCTCTCGAACGCCGGCGTTTGCAAGAGCGGCATGGTCTGGCAGATTGAAACCATGGTTGATGAGCCCACTTCGACACCATTTGAACGCTTCTTCGTCGGGACAGAAGCTCAGTATCGCCATGCAGTCGACCCCTCCGGCAAAGAGCCCGCCTGCGAGTGATAAGTGGAGTTGGGCCCGCTCGTGTGGGGACGGGCGCGCTCGCCCGTCAAGCCGAGCGCAGCTCGGCAGCTGACTGTGGTCGAAGCAACCCTGGGTTCGCTACAGGAATGCTACGATTGGCCCAGTTCGCAGCCGGAGATTCGCAGCCGGAGAGATGCATGGTGAGCATTGTTGTGTTTCACGTCCTGATTTTGCTTCTCGGTCTGGGAATTGTAAGTCGAGTTGTGCCATTGGAACGCGTCGGTTACATGCTCGGCTACCTGCATAAAGCGATCGGGATCACCGCGCCCTTCCCGGAACAAGTGCGGACGGTCGCGCTCATCTGGATCGGATCCGCAATCTTCGTTGTTGACGGATGTCTTTTGCTGCTGGTGTTGATTACTTCATTGTCAAACTCCGGATGACAAAATTGAGTGCGAAGCCTGATAATTTGAGTGCAAGAGTACGTGCGAACGACGAGCGACCAACGACCATTAACTATCGAATGGAGTCAACCATGCTTTTGGCCGGAATCTTCCCGCCCATCGCGACATCTTTCTATCCTGATGGCGAGGTGTATTACAAAAAGATCGAAGCGAACGTGGAGCGCTACTCTCGCACGCCGGTCGCCGGCATCGTTGTGCTGGGCTCAACTGGCGAGGCAATTTTTCTCTCTGACCAGGAACGCCGCGACGTGCTGAAGACGGCGCTGGCCGCCGCCGCGCCCGCTAAAGTGATGATCGCGGGTACCGGCGCCGAGTCTGCACATCAAACTTTGCAGCTCACCGAATACGCAGCCGAGCTCGGCTACGACGCGGCATTAGTTCGCACGCCGCACTATTACAAAAAGCAGATGTTGCCCGCGAGCCTGCTCGCTTTCTATCGTACGGTAGCAGACCGGTCTCCGCTCCCGATCATCATCTACAACTTCCCGCAGGCCACCGGATACGACATGCCCGCCGAACTCGTAATCGAACTCGCAGACCATCCCAACATTGTCGCCATCAAGGAATCGAGCGGCAACCTCGACAAAGTGAAGCAACTGGTCGAGGGCACGCGTCAGGTAAAAAGGCAAGCCACCGTGACGGAAACATTCGATGCCGTGACGCCGCG
>DATFVD010000029.1:0-4081 GCA_035260505.1 Terriglobales bacterium | reverse complement strand
TAGCATCCAAGCCTGACTCCGCAGCAAGGGAATTATTCATTTGAATTAATCAAATCAGCTATTCATTTGAATAGTCAGGGTTTATTTAAATCGGCGTTACGAATGTCCAATGTTCGCTGCCTGGTCGAGGTTATAATTCTTCGCTGCTATGCGCCATACCTCGAAAGGAGGCCTTTATTAATGTCCAAGTGGTTAGTCAGCTCTGAGGACTGCCCCAGGCGCACATCTCTAAGATCAGGTTTCGCGCCAATCGTTTGATCTTGATCGCAGTAGCCTGATTATCAGCTACTTATGATGCATATAAGCTGGAGAAAGAGTCGGTACGAGAATTCATGCTTACGGTTTCTCGTTCCAGCGGCAACTGCCCGAACCACTTCTTCGATCTGCTCGCAATCTCCGTGGTTCACGCGCTTAACGGTCAGGAGCGAATCTTTCCTGCAGGCTGTTTTTGAGCTTGGTTGCCTGTCCGAAAGACTTGATAACTGCGGTATGTCTTCGGGAAAGTTTCCATCCGTGATTTACTGCCTGTTCAAGCTGGTCACGCCGGCTGCTGTCTCGGTACGCAAAGGAATTGGTTCGATTCGGGTGAATCTGCCGAGAAAGGACGGCCCAACTCGGGGGTGCTTGGCACAGCCAACTGCTGGACGGTCATAGGTCCGGCCAGAAAGGCACTGCGGCCTGCTCGGACGGCTCCGGCAAAGGCACTGGCCATCTCCACCGGGTGAATCGCACGCGAAACCGCCGTGTTCAATAGTACGCCATCGAAGCCCCACTCCATCACCTGACAGGCATGTGACGGAAGACCGATGCCTGCATCTATGATCAGAGGTATGTGCGGCGCGCGTTGACGCAGTTCACGCAGCGCAGAAGCATTGCGGGGTCCTTGACCAGTACCGATCGGAGCAGCCCAGGGCATCAGCACCTCGCAGCCAACATCGATCAATCGCTTGCACACGACCCAGTCTTCCGTGCAATACGGTAAGACCTTGAAGCCGAGTTTTATGAGTTCGCTCGCGGCCTCGACCAACTCAAAGGGGTCAGGCTGCAGGTTAACTTCATCACCGATGACCTCGAGCTTGATGAGACTGGTTTCAAATAACTCTCGCGCTACGCAGGCCGTGCTAACGGCCTCGCGTGCAGTCTGGCAGCCCGCGGTGTTAGGAAGAATAGTCCGATTAGTCTCTCGGAGCAGATTCCAAAAGGCCTGTCCCGCATCCTTTCTCCCCGGGAGCTGCCGGCGCAGCGACACCGTGAGCATGGCGGGATCGGCGGCGCGAATCGCATCCACTAATTGGCGCGGAGATTCGTATCGTGAAGTACCCAGTAACAGGCGGCTCGCAAAGCACAGCCCGTACAAATTAAGTTTGTCCTTGATGTCGGGAACTCCCATTTCAGCCTCCAACCGAAGGATGAACGATTTCGATTCGATCACCTGGATAAATGCAGCACTCCGCATAGGCCGAGCGCGGAATAAATTCTTCGTTGCGGACCACAGCGAACGGAGTCGGCGGGGAGAGCAATATCAACAATGCAGCTAGTGTCTGAGGTTCGGGCAAAGGCTGCGTGTCGCCGTTCACGATGATAGACATGCGTGGATCTCCTCTGCTTCACGACTTATGTCCGCGGGAGAGCCGGCACCCTCTTCACGCAGACAATTCCACCGGCCCGATGGCTGGTTCGCCCCTGGAGCGGACAACAAAGACAGTGCCTCTTCGACAACCGCGGGGGCCAGTAGGAACCCATGACGGTAGAGCCCGTTGATACGCAGTATGCGACCGGTGCGATCATAACGAAATGCAGGCTGGTTATCCGGCAAGGCAGGCCGCACCTGGGTAGCGAATTCAAGAATGCGCGCCTCGGCCAGAGCGGGCAAAAGGGAATACGCTGAGGAAAGCAACTCAAGGGCTCCCCGCACGGAAACTGCCGAGCGATCGTCGCTTTCGATACTGGTTGCACCGACAACCAATCTTCCTTCCGCACGAGGCACAATGTAGACCGAGTAGCGTGGATGCAATAACCGAAGCATATGACACAACGCAATGTCGGGCGCATAGAGGCGGATAATCTCGCCGCGAACACCGCGCAGTTGGGGCCAATCCCGACGGGCACCCATGCCTCGGCAGTCTACAACAACTCCGGCATCGGGCAGCGCATCATCAGCAATCGGTGCTTGCCAGTAGCACGTAGCCCTGACCTCTTCGAGAGCGGCGGCAAGCGCCGTTAGTAGTGCCCGATTGTCCACCTGAGCCTCGCCGGAAAGATAAAGAGCCTGCTGAAATCTTGTGCCGAGCGCAGGTTCTAACTCCTCAAGCCGCGCCGCGTCGATGCGTAGGAGGTTTGTCCGCGGGTCGCGCGCTGTCAGCATCTTCTCGAAGTAACTCGCTTCTCCGGCATCCTCTTGGTGCCACAGCAAGAGTGTTCCTGTATCGCGAAAAAAGACAGGCTGTGGCAACTGGGCCAGCCATTGCGGCCACAAGCTGAGGCTATGCCTTCCCATTGCGACAATCTCCGCATCAGCGTTAACCGCTTCCGCTGCTGGCGTAATCATGCCCGCTGCTGCCCACGCCGCCGAGCCTTCTCCGAAGCTGCTCGCTGCATCGTAAAGTACAACCTTCAGCCCTGTACGGGCGGCGCGCCACGCTAATAAGCGGCCAAGTAAACCACCACCCACAAGGGCGATATCAGGGCGACTCACAGATAAACCTCCCCACCTCGCTCAACGAACTCGCGCGCCTTTTCCGCCATACCCTGCTCCTCTTCTGAGCCATACTTCGCCCGAATTTCCTCCGTGATCTTCATCGAGCAAAACTTAGGTCCGCACATCGAGCAAAAGTGGGCGGTCTTAGCGCCTTCTTGAGGCAACGTTTCGTCGTGATATTCACGGGCCCGCTCGGGGTCGAGGCTTAGGTTAAATTGGTCCTCCCAGCGAAACTCGAAGCGCGCCTTAGAAAGCGCGTTGTCGCGAATTTGTGCTCCAGGCCACCCTTTGGCCAGATCCGCAGCATGCGCGGCAATCTTGTAACTGATAATGCCTTCGCGAACGTCGTCTTTATTCGGAAGACCAAGGTGCTCTTTCGGAGTCACGTAGCAAAGCATCGCGGTTCCATACCAACCAATTTGGGCGGCGCCGATGGCGCTGGTGATGTGGTCGTAGCCGGGAGCGATATCAGTGACGAGAGGGCCCAATGTATAAAATGGGGCTTCGAAACAGTGTCGCAGTTCCGCCTCCATATTTTCCCGGATAAGTTGCATGGGTACGTGGCCCGGGCCTTCAATCATTACCTGCACATCATGCTTCCAGGCGCGTTCTGTCAGCTCTCCCAGCGTCCGCAACTCTGCGAATTGCGCTTCGTCATTGGCGTCATAGACTGAGCCGGGACGCAGACCATCGCCCAGGCTAAAGGACACGTCGTACGCCTTCATAATCTCGCAAACTTCGTCGAAATTCGTGTACAGGAAGTTTTCACGATGGTGTGCAAGGCACCACTTGGCCATAATTGAGCCACCACGCGAAACGATGCCCGTCAATCGTCTGGCCGTAAGCGGAATCCATGGTAGCCGGACGCCTGCATGCAAGGTGAAGTAATCGACGCCTTGCTCCGCCTGCTCAATCAAAGTATCGCGTAGCAATTCCCAAGTTAGTTCCTCGGCGCGTCCACCTACTTTTTCGAGCGCCTGATAGATAGGTACGGTGCCAATTGGCACGGGCGCGTTGCGAAGAATCCACTCCCGGGTCTCGTGAATATGTTTGCCCGTCGAGAGATCCATGATGGTATCTGCGCCCCAATGAGTAGCCCAAATCATTTTGTCCACTTCCTCTGCCAGCGATGAACTAACCGCGGAGTTGCCGATATTACCGTTGATTTTGACTTTGAAATTCCGACCAATAATCATCGGTTCCAGTTCCGGATGGTTGATGTTAGCCGGGATAATGGCACGGCCGGCGGCTACTTCCATTCGCACGAACTCGGGGGTGATGTGTTCGGGAAGCCGAGCGCCGAAAGGCTCTCCTCGATGTTGGCGCAGAAGCGATGCGTAGGCCGGATCTTGTAATAGGCGATCCAGCTCCATCGATTCACGC
>DATFVD010000028.1:0-15060 GCA_035260505.1 Terriglobales bacterium | reverse complement strand
TCGGGTTCAGGATTACAGCGCCCCCTGAGTTTGTGAAACCACCGACGACGCTCGCGGCACCGCTGAGCGTCAAAGTCCCGCCGACCGCATTACTGAAACCGCCCCCAGTTACATTCAGCACGCTTCCTGAATCGACTTGTATGCCTCCACTATTCTGGAGCGAATAGATATTTGCAACGTTGCCTGAGCCTACTAGTCGTAGCGTGTTGTGGCCAGGAAACGTTTCATTATTGAATGTTCCGTCGACGGTCAGCACCGCCCCATTCTGCAAGCTAACGTCAAGAAAACCCCCTGAGATATTCGCGAAGTTTTTATTTACATTTAAGATACTGGCTGTAATGGCAACAACGGAACCGTTTGTGAAGCTGCCCGCCACCGTTCCCGAGCTTCCGCCACTTAGGAGCAAAGCAGAAGTCGCACCCGAATTGATGAAATCTCGTCCAGTAACAAGAGACGCGCCATTTTGCACTCGGGTTGTACTGTCACCGTTGCCAAACGAGCCCCCTACGGTCAAAGTGCTGTAGTCGACGCTAATTGGCATATCACCAATAGAGAAATTTCCTCCGATGAACGCCGAACTCCCTCCAACGACATCAAATCCTCCCTGGTCATTACTGAAGTTACCTGCGACATTGAACTTGGCTCCGTTGGTGAGAAGAATCTCGTTCGGGCCACCGCCGAGGGCGCTCCCCACCGTTAAGGTGCTGTTATCGATGGTCAGGATCGCTTGGCTCATGTTCAGTTGTCCGTTTACAATGCCAATGCTTCCGTTCTGCAACGTCGTCCCATGGGGAAGAAGATTCCCGGAAACGTTCATCGTGCTGTTGTTGAAGTTTACGCTCTCTAGTACTGCGGTATTGCCATTTCCATCATCTGTAATGGTGAGTGTAGAATTCGTGAAGTTCACCTTTCCGTGTCCGAAGCCGTTGGTAAATATTCCGCCGGAGCACGGGAATGGCGAACACGTGGATGGCGCGCTGATGTCAAGGATGAGATTCGCTCCACTTCCCCAGTTCAAAGTTCCATCAACACTGATTCGTCCCGGAGAAGCGGGATCGCCTACCCGCAACGTCGGCGCAAGTCCGTTATCCTGAAAAGTCTCACCGGCACCAATCGCCAGGCTATTAATGACCGTCCCGCTGGCATCAAAGGTAATTACGTCCGACCCCGTCCCGTTGATCACAACATCGTAATACGCTCCGCCGCTGTTGTTCGGCACTGCAGGATTGGTGCTCCAGTTCGCGCCGTTGCTCCAGTTGCCGCTAGCGTCCGTCCACGTGGCGACGACTTGCCCATAGACCTGAGGGCACCGAAAGCCAACTAGTATTAGGCAGGCTACTACGCGGCTGAATTTCATACTGACCCGCGCCCCGAACACACAAATTTGCGTTAGTAAATTTCAGGCAATTATCTAGCCAGTAGACGAAACGTTGTGGAAAAGCACGTATTGGTACAATGAAAAGACTTATGGAAACGGATTTAGGCCCGTCATCGAAAACCAGGTCGAACTAATTACCCCAATTGTGAAAAAGAATTGCTTGATTTACTTGAGCAATGTCCAGCGTCCGTCGGGCCGTCAAGCTAGAAACAGGGTGAGGCGGCGCGTCTGTCGGTTGCGAATACGCTGGCAGCCTCAGCGGTGACCTCGGCGGGCAGTTCATCGGCATCGCCATACCGCTGTCTCGGCTCGCACCTTTCCGCAAGCTTGGCGCATTTCCGAAATCATGAAGCGAAGTTCGCCTTTTAGACTGGCTGCAGGTGCGTAAATTGGAGGCCACTTCGTCTCCCGCGTCGCTTTGCCCTGCTGGGAGCCGTCCGGATTATGCGCGAAACGCGCACAAAAACTCGCACTTCCAGCTGCCACGACAAAACTTCACCGCTTTTGCTGTAGCTTACGAGGCATGACGCTGCCCTGGCGGTCCGATGTTCGGGCCGCCCGATGGCTACGACCCGGGCATCCCGTTGGGGATAGCCTGTCACCGACGCACGCGCGCTGAGGAGGTTCTTCTACCCTCACCTGCTCTAGAGCACGGCAACGGGACTTCGGAGGGGGTCACCACGGCGCACGTGCGCAAGAGAGCAGTAGCCCGGCACGTGCGTTCCCTCCATCTCGGCTCGCTGCGACCCAGGTGAAGAATCGCTGTACCGCGCGTGCGTCACGAGACGCACATTGCATCTGACCTATAAATCTTCGGTTCTTGAAAAAGTCCTGCACGGAGCGGCGCGTGCAGTTTAAAGATTATTTAGCGGCCCGTATGGGAGGCAGACCTGGAAACGCCGTGGCCTGTGTCGGAGACTGCGCACGGATATGGTCTTCTTGGCGTTCAGGGGAGGCAGAGTTCAGACGGTTCAGCCTGTGGGTCCTAATGACGCGTTTGCAAACGCACACAGGCGTCTGGGCTTGTCCATGCGTCGGACGGTTGGCAAAACCGCGCAGCGAGCCGTATTGGGACCCGAGGACGACTCTTCCTTAGTGCCAACAAACAGATGAATATCGAACGCCCATATTCCACGTATCGCGCTTCCTAATTTCAATGACTTAGAAGGCCACGGTTTTGAGGGGATTCTTGAACACCAAGCCTGAAGCCGGACTACTAAAGCGCTCCGCGAAAGGGAGGAGGTACTTCCCGGCACCCTGTTTCTGGATGGTTTCCAGATCGCCGACCGTCCAGAAACAGCTTGATCCGGTGCGAAATGATTGGCGCGGACGGCATCGGCATGGCAGCCCGGAGTCTTCCGCAATCCGCCGTGAACCTGAGCAGTGCGGCAAACATCCCGGTTTCTTCGTGCTGTTATAGGTTAGATGTTATATACCTCTGGTATATTAGACTCTTAGTGTTGGGTATCTCGTGCGCTGGAAATTTTCAAGAGCTTTGTCCTAATTTAGGTGGCGGATCTTGACTGCGATCATCGAAGCAGCCGGGCGAGCAAAATCGACTGCAATCCCGCGTCAGTCCCTCGCGGCCGCAGTTGTTGAACGCCTTCGTGAAAGGATTCTAAGTGGCGAATTGCAGGAGGGCGAACAACTTCGCCAAGAGGCCATCGCCGCGGAATTTGACACCAGTCGGATTCCCGTCCGCGAAGCCCTAAGCCATCTGGCGGGGGAAGGGTTGGTAAAGATTGTTGGGAACCGAGGAGCGGTGGTTGCGGCTCTCTCGCCGGCCGAGATCATGCAATTGTTCGAGACCCGCGCGGTTCTGGAAAGCTACATGTTGCGGCAAGCGATTCCGCATATAACTGACGAAGATCTACGACAGGCGGAAAAAATCCTGGTGCGCTACGAGAAGTCCCTGAACCATGACTCGGAGGTGAAGTCGTGGGGACGTTGGAACTGGAGTTTTCACTCGGCATTGTATGCGCCCGCGAACCGTGCGGTGATGATGTCGTTCCTGAACACTCTGAACATGCAGTGTGACCGGTACACGCGGCTCCATCTGATGGTGACACGCGACCTGCACCGAGCTGGCAAGGCTCACCGGGAGCTTCTCGAAGTCTGCCGGATGCGCAACCCAGACGCCGCGGCCGACGCAGTTTGGAAGCACATAATGGAGGCTGGCCAATACCTGAAAGAGCTGATTCAGAGCCGGCGACAACACCGGTCTGCGTAGACTTCGTGGGGCGCTGCGCTTACCATCGCCCATCCTGAAAAATCAATCCAATCCAGCAAGATTCCGACGTTGACAAGGGTCAGTCACTGTATACAATATCCACGATTTCAACGGCTGCTGGTTTCTTGCCTCAGTGTGTCCCTCAGGGGTGGGGGAAGCAAGATTTTCTTGGGCAGCAATCCTTAATAGAGATAGAGGTGGCTCATGTCTCTCTTTGTCCCTTCCCGTCGCCATACTAGTTTTGGTTTGCCCGCGGTTGTGGGCCTGCTCGTTCTGCTCTGTTTCCTGCTCATGCCTCAGGGGCTGAGCGCACAGGTTTCAACCACCGGGAAGATTGCTGGTACTGTGACCGATAGTTCGGGCGCGGCTGTTCCGAACCTCGCTGTTTCGGTTAAGAGTTCGGCGCTCTTGGTCCCGCGAACCACGCGCACCGAGGGGGACGGTAGCTACCTTTTTGATCTGCTTCCACCGGGCACCTATGAACTGACCGTGGCAGCAACGGGATTCAATACGGCAAAGCGAACCGATATCGTTCTGACCGCTGGTTTCACGGCCACCATCAATTTGAGCTTGAAGGTTGGCGATGTCTCGCAAGTCGTGAAAGTCGAAGGCGAACCAGTGATCGACTTGCAAAACAACGAGACGTCGACGACGTTTGACCAGACCCTGCTGCAGGACATTCCGAGCGGACGCGACCCTTGGTCGACCGTGGCGCAGGTGCCAGGAGCTACGGTAGGCACCTTCGATGTTGCCGGGGACAATAGCTACCAGCAGTCCACCATGCAGGTCCATGGAAGCACCCCTGCAGAGCAGATTTACAGCTTCAATGGTTTGGACCTGAACTGGCCCGGTGCTAATGGCGGGTACACGCAGTTCTATACCAATCACGATTCATTCGACGAGTTTCAGGTGGTAGCCGACAATGCGCCGGCATCTGTCCCGATTGGGGGAGTGTACATGAACATGGTGACCAAGTCGGGTTCAAACGAATTGCACGGACAAGTCGGGATTTATTATCTGACCTCGAAGCTTCAGGCGGGAGTCAAGGCTCCCATCTACAACGGTTCGCCGGTTATCTCCGGCTCTCCGTTTGACATGACGCGAGATACAACGGCGAGTCTGGGGGGGCCGCTCGTCAAAGACCGGTGGTGGCTCTTCGGCTCGTATCGGCGCTACGACCTGCGGCAGCGGATTCTGGCGGTTACAAATCAGGATGGCTCCCCGGTCGTAGACGTGAACCATCAGACCAATACAGACCTGCGGAGCGACTTTCAGGTGAACTCGAAGAACAAATTCAGTTTCGTCTGGCTGTACAACGAGCAGAACCGGTTCTTCCGCCGAGATACCGCGTACCAATTTGTTACGACCGCCGCCAGTTGGAAACAGATTGAGCCAGCATACGTGCTGGAGGGATTGTGGACCAGCCAGGTCACCAGCAATCTGATCCTTGATTTTCGCGTGGGCTGGAACAAGATCACATTCCCCCTCAGCTACCAGCCGGGGGTGAGTTCGACGGACATCAATGTGCAGGACGTTGGGACCCGAACCGAGTCCGTTGCGGCGCCCTACGAGTTCGCCAATCCGGCATGGGTGCTGAAATGGTCCGCGGGGGCCTCGTGGTACAAGGGGAATTTTCACGGAACACATAACTTCAAATTCGGATTCGAAATGGGTAAGGCCTACAACTCTTACCTGTACCACGTGAACGGCGGGATCAACGAATTGTTCCACAATGGAAATCCCTTTCAGATCATTGCCTATGACACTCCAGCGAAGCAGAAGAACTATTTCCGGGATGGCAGCTTCTACGTACAGGATACGTGGACGGTGGCGCGCCGGTTGACCCTAGAACTCGGCATTCGGTACGACCATTTCAATACCTACTATCCGCAGCAGACCACGGATGCCGCAGCAACCTTTCCGCAATTATTTCCCGCGACGACGTACCCAGCTTCCGGGAACCTCGTCGATTGGAACACCGTATCGCCGCGCCTAGGATTGGCGTTTGACCTCACTGGCAAGGGTGACTCGGTGTTGCGAGCGAGCTACGGGCGCTACTACCTGATGCAAGGAACTGGGCTGGCCGAAACGGCCAATCCGGTAGGATTTGCAGGGAAGACATTCACCTGGATCGACGCAGACGGCGACAAGATCCCACAGCAGAGCGAATGGCTCGTGGCGTCACAACAGGTCGGGGCATTCGGGGGTTCCAGCACACACATCAACACGAACATGAGCCGGCCGTACTCAGAACAGATCAGCGTCGGGTATGAAAAACAGCTCTGGCGAAACTTGCGCGTGGGAGTTACGTACTACTACCGCACGAAGAAAAACATGATCGGAATTGAAAATACCTTGGTATCGCCTTCCGACTACACGCCCATCACGGTGCTGCCAGACGCGAACGGCGCCCCGCAGCCGATCACGAACGGCCTCACCGGCCAGCCGTTGACTCTCTTCAACCTCAATCCCGCCAAACAAACCGCTTTCAATTTTGTGGTCACGAATATTCCGAAGCTAGACGACAACGCGTACCATGGGGTGGAGTTCACCGCGGTGAAGCGGCTCTCGAACAAGTGGCAATTGCTGTCGGGATTCACCATTCAGCGCCAGAAGGGCGTATTTGGACGGGGCTTTTCCGATCAGGCCACCAGCGATAATTTCACCGACCCGAATAATGACATCAATCGCAACAACAACTATCTGAATTCCGACGCCACGTATATCTTCAAAGTGGACAGCAGCTATGAACTGCCTTTCAAGATTGGGACGAGTGTGAACTTCCAGCACTACACGGGTTTGCCCATTCAGCCACAAGAGATTTTTGGTACCAATGGAGGCCTGACCCAGGGGAGCGAGACGGTCATCCTTCAGCCTGCCGGAATCACGCGGCTTCCGAGTGTAAACATGCTGAATTTCCGAATTTCGCGTGAATTCGTGGTGAAGGACCGGTGGCACGTAATACCCGTGGTTGACTTCTTCAACCTGACCAACGGCCAGACGCCGGTGTCCGAGAATAATTTCGTGGACATCAACCCCGCAAACAGCACGTACTTGAGGCCGTCTCTTACTATCGACCCGTTTGTGACGCGTTTCGGTCTACGTTTTACCTTTTAACGCGGCCGCAATCGGGGAGGGTTGGTCTCGCAGTTTACGCCCGGCGGTGTGGGCATGTTTTCCGCTCACCCGCCGGTTTCGCTGCTTAAAACAAGAACGCCAGCCTTTGAATTCTGGGGGAGCTATGTTCACAAAGAAGTCCGCCGGGCCAATCTTGTTGGGATTGCTGTTGACATTTGCGACGGGCGCTGGGGCTCAGGAGGGCGGGAAATCGGGGAGGCTTACGATTGAGCAGTTGATTGAAATTAAGCATCCTAGCGATGCGGTGTGGTCGCCGGATGGGAAGCACGTGGTATTTACGTGGGACCGGGCTGGCGTTGCTAATCTTTATGTTGCAAACGCCGATGGTCACGGCCAGCCGGTGGAGCTTACTTCGTTTGCGGAAGGGCCGGTGGAGGAAGCGTTCTGGGGGCGCGATTTGCAGACGGTGTACTTTGCGCACGAGGGGCATCTGTGGCGGGCGACGATTGGCGGGGTCGGAGCGAAGGCAGCTTGGACTGCGACCACGAGCAGTCGCGAATCCGACTTTGTTCTTTCGCCCGATGGAACGCGGGTGGCGTTTGTGCGCTCGAGGGCAAGTGACGAGGACGCTGCGAGGAAAAGCACGCTGATCGTGCGCACGCTGGGCGACGGAAGCGAGACCGTGGCAGCGCAAGATAATGTGAGCATCCGGCGGCCGATTTGGTCGCCGGACGGTGCGAGCCTTGCGTACGCCGTCGGCTCAAGGACGATCAATCACGACGAGACGCCGGCATATTCCGGAAAGAAGATCATTTACCGGATCTGGGAGTACGTTCCCGGACAGATTTTCGCGGTGAAGATCGCAGGCGGCAAGCCGGTGGCGATTGGAAGCCCCGTCGAATACGGTGGCCTGGCGTGGGTGGACGCCACGCATCTGGTGTACGACGGAGAATCGAAGGATTTCAAAAAATATTCGATTTACGTGGCGAACACTGCTGCCGGCAAACCACGCGAAATCCATTCGATCACCGAGGAGCAATTTTGGAGCATCCCGGACTGGGGCGAGGCGGGAGCGCAGCCATGGCCTTCCCCGGATGGAAAGTGGATTGCGTTTCTGAGCGATCAGGATGGGTGGGATCACTTGTACGTGATGCCGTCTGGGGGGGGCGAGGCGGTACAGATAACCAAGGGACACTTTGAAGCCTGGCGGCCGACTTGGTCGCACGACAGCACGCGCATCGCGTTCGACGCCAATGAGCCGGACCGCCCGGGCGACCGCCATATCGGGATTGCGAACTTGGGCGGCAATCCCGCGCACGCAACGGTAACGTATGTGACGGCGGGAAATGGGACGAACATCGAGCCGCACTGGTCCGCAGATGACAAGTACCTCGTGTATCAGCACACGGACACGCGGAACAGCGCGGATTTCTACACGATCGAGGCGAAAGGCAGTGCCAAGCCGACGCGCTTGTCTGACTCGATGCCGGCGGGGATCGATAAATCGCAGTTTGTGGAGCCGCAGTTTGTGCGTTTCCCAGGAGCGGACGGAAAGCCCGTGCCCGGATGGCTGTTTGTGCCGAAGAATCTGGATCGCACGAAGAAGAACCCGGCGATTATCTGGATTCACGGGGACGGGGTGAACCAGAACTACGATGGCTGGCACGTGCAGCGGAACTATGCGGTGTACTACAGCTTTCACCAATATTTATTGCAGCAGGGCTATGTGGTTTTTGCGCCGGACTATCGCGGCAGCATCGGGTACGGGCGCGATTGGCGGAATGGCGTTTACATGGACGTGGGTGGGAAGGACGCGAAGGACGCGTGGATGTCGGCGAATTACTTGAAGACGCTGCCGTATGTGGACAGCGATCGGATAGGCGTTTGGGGGCTGAGCTACGGCGGATTCTTTACGCTGATTGCGATGACCGATCAGCCGAACTTGTTCCGCGCCGGTGTGGATGTGGCCGGTGTGGTCGACTATGTGATGTACTATTCCGATCCGTATCACGGCGGTTGGACAGCGAGCCGCATCGGAACACCGGAGCAGAATCCGCAGGTTTATGCGAATGCCTCGCCGATTTCGCATATCGATCGGCTGGAGCGGCCATTGCTGGTGCTGCACGGCACGTCGGATGTCAATGTGCCCTATCTGGAGTCAGTTTGGCTGATCGACGAAGCGCTCAAAAAGGGCAAGGGTGAACTGCTGTCTTATATGATGTATCCGGGTGAATTCCACTATTTTACGCGCGCGCATATTTTGCTGGACGCCTGGCACCGGGTGGACGATTTCTTTGCGTTTCACCTGCAGGGCAGGATCAAGGATGCTCACTGAGATTTCGACGCACGCGGAAGGTGAGGTTACGTTGAAGCGCGCTGAATCGTACACACTTACAGTCCGTGTCCGTGACGTTGATCCCAAGACGCCCAAAATAAAAGTCACTCCCGTCTTTGAAGGCAGCGACAACTATGCACCGTAGGTCTGGTCTTTTGCGGAAGCATTTCGCAGTCCGTCAGGGCAAGTCAAAAATTCTAATCAGGGAGGTTTCTCATGGTGGTCACTCGCCTGAAGTTCTGTATTGCTTGCATCGTTCTATTAGGGTGCGTGGTGGCAGCGAGCGCTCAGCAACCGGACGATGAGGAAGAGGGCCTGATGCGCTTCCGCTTTGTGGGCCCCAAGGTCGGGAATCGCATTGCGTCCGTCGCGGGAATCCCGGGCGACCCAAGCACCTACTACGCGGGAGCGGCATCTGGGGGAGTCTGGAAATCGATTGACGGAGGAAATCGCTGGACACCGATTTTTGACAAACAGCCCGCGGCGGCCATCGGTTCGCTGGCGGTTGCGCCTTCCGACCCCAGCGTGGTTTGGGCGGGGACCGGTGAGGCCTGGGCGATCCGCGACAGCGACGTGATGGGCAATGGGATTTATAAGTCCACGGACGCTGGACAGACTTGGACCAACATGGGATTGCAGGAGACTGGGCGGATCGGCCGCGTCATCGTGCATCCCTCGAACCCGGACACCGTATTCGTCTGTGCGCTCGGCCGCGCTACCGGGCCGCAACAGGAACGCGGAGTCTTTCGTAGCGTCGACGGAGGTCAGCATTGGGAACGCGTCCTCTTTGCCGGAGAAAATGTGGGGTGCTCTGGGCTTTCCATGGATCCACACAGTGCGCATACGCTCTTTGCGGGAATGTGGCAGGTGGAAATGCACACGTGGGGCGAATTCAGCGGCGGCCCCGGCAGCGGAATCTATGTTTCACGTGACGGCGGAACGAAATGGACGCGCATCGAAGAGCACGGCTTGCCGCATGCACCGGTCGGCAAGATTGACGTGGCCGTCGCGCCGACGAACTCCAGGCGCGTGTTTGCTTTGATCCAAACAAAGGACCAGGGTTCGGTGTGGAGATCGGACGATGCGGGGGAGCACTGGAAGGCGATTAATTTCCAGAGAGCTTTGATTGGACGCGCCGGCTACTACACGAGAATCGCGGTATCGACGGGGAGCGACAACGAAGTTTACGTTGCAAACAGCTCATTTCACCAATCGCTTGATGGGGGCCAGAATTTTCAGGAAGTAAAGTGGGGCGGAGACACGCACGACATCTGGATCGACCCCACCAACCCCGATCGTTTTGTGATCACGCATGACGCTGGGATGAACATTACCACCGTGCACGGCCGCGGCTTCCATCGAGTTACTCTGCCCATCGGCCAGATGTACCACGTGGACGTCGACAACCAGATTCCCTACTACGTCTATAGCAATATGCAGGACGATGGAAATATGCGAGGTCCCAGTGTACCGGTGGACACCCAGGAAACCGGTTGGGACCGCCACATGGGCGGTTGCGAATCTGGCTTTACCGTTCCAGATTTGTCCGATCCCAATATCGTGTGGGCCACTTGCTACGGAAACACCGTGACCCGATGGGATGCCCGGCACAAACACGCGCGATCCGTCAGCCCGTGGTTGCGCACCCTGGATTCACCGCCAAACGATTTGAAATACCGGTGCCATTGGACTCCGCCGCTGGCCATCGATCCTTTCGACCATAACACCATCTATTACGGTTGCCAGGTTATCTTCAAGACCGACAACGCGGGACAAAGCTGGGTGGTCACCAGTCCCGACCTATCGACCCAGGATCCGAGCCACATTGTTCCTTCGGGAGGAATCATCGGAGATAACCTCGGACAGTTTTATGGAGAAGTCGTCTTCGCGATTGCTCCCTCCAAGATCCAGAAAGGATTGATCTGGGCAGGAACGAATGATGGTCAGGTGTGGTACACGAAAGACAGCGCGGCAAATTGGATCAACGTCACGAAGGGCTTTTCGGGGCTGCCTCCGTGGGGCACGGTAACTAGCATCGCGCCTTCTGCGTTCGATGCCGCCACGGCGTACGTCAGCATTGATTTTCACCTCATGGACAATCGTGATCCGTTTATATACAAGACGGGCGACTTCGGTAAATCTTGGAAGCCGATCACTGGAAATTTCCCGAAACACTCCCTGTCGTACGTCCGCACCATCGCTGAGGATCCGAACTGCCGGGGCCTGCTGTTTGCCGGCACGGGCAACGGACTCTTCTACTCGCTGGATGACGGACGACACTGGACGCCGTTGGATACTGGCCTGCCTCACGCGCCACTGACCTGGGCCGTGGTGCAGAAAGAGTTTCACGATTTGGTGATCTCGACCTACGGGCGCGGAGTCTATATACTTGACGACATTACTCCGCTGGAGCAGCTCGCCAAGAATCATTCCGAAGCGCCGACAGTTCTGTTTGCGCCCCGCCCGTCGTACCGATTCACTCACGGCGGCCAAATGTTTTTCAACTTCTCGCTGAAATCCGCCCCCAAGGAAGAAGTGGAACTGGAAATCCTGGGCGCAGATGGGAACGTGATCCGCAGACTTAAGGCCAAGGGCCGCGCCGGAATCAATCGCGTGAAATGGGATTTGCGGCACGAATCGCCCCGATTGATCGCCCTGCGAACGATGGCTCCCGACAATTCTCACATCTGGCAGGAGCCTCGCTTCCACGACTCGGACTCCCGCCCGATTACGCACTGGGGCACCAAACCGGCCGAAGTCGGCCCTCTAGTGGCTCCCGGTGCTTACTCGGTGCGTCTAAAGGTCGAAAACCAATCTTACACGCAACCGGTGAGCATCCTCCGCGATCCTAAGTCCCCGGGCTCGGACGCAGATATCGACTCCTCGGTGAAAACACTGCTTCGAATTCGCGACGATATTGACGGAGTTTCCGACAGAGTGAACCAAATGGAATGGTTGAGAAAGCAGCTTGAAGTCATAGAGACTATGCTTCGTCCGCCCAAGAAGAAAGAAAAGGAAAAGCCGCCTGTGCCTGTGACGGACGATGAAGAAGAATTTGCGGAGCCAGAACCCGCACAAGAACCGGCTTTGGACGAGGCCCAAGCCAAGAAGAAGTCCGAGATGCTCAAGACGGTGCAAGCCATAGACCAAAAGGTGCAAGCAATCGAATACAAATTCGTTTCACCAGCGCTGGTCAACAGCGATGACAAGTATTACGTTGAGTCGTACAGGGTCTATCTCAATCTGATTTGGCTGAACGCGGAGGTCGGTACCGGAGGGGGTGACGTCGCCGGAGGCGCGGATTTCACTCCCACCGATACCCAGTTGGATTCACTTAAAACGATGGAGACCGAGATCATAGGTGCGACTGTGGACTACCAGAAGCTTTTGAACGAGGATCTCCCCGCCTTCAACCGTTTCCTCGCCGCAAACAATGTCGCGACCGTCCTTGCCGCGGCCGGCACGGGCGCACAAGATAGCGCCGAATAACGCCAAGAAATGGTGACCTCAGGTCTCCGACGGTGGCCAGAAGTCCGGTTATAGGAAGTGTGAGACCAGCCGCGCGGATACAATTCCTCGGTAACGCGTCGTTGTTTACAGAATACCGGCGCGCAACCAGGCGTTCAGAAAACCCCAGCGTGAGTCTGCTTGGAAGTGATTGATATTTTGGGTCGAGAGAGAAGGCTTTTCAGGGTTCGAGATACATGAGAAGCGCAAGTTGTCGCCGAGCAGCGTCGCGGTCCGTTTGGCAGCCTTGAGGTTCTTTTACTGTAAGACGCTCAAGAGAGCCTGGAGCATCGCCGACACTCCCTATCCGAAAGGGGCCCATCACCTGCCAGCGATCCTCAGCCAGGAAGAAGTTGCTCAACTCATTCAGGCGGCCGGCACTTCCTTCCATCGCACTCTGCTGATAACGCTCTACGCCACCGGAGTACGACGCGCGGAATTGACCCACCTGAAAGTCAGTGACATCGATAGCCAACGCATGGTGATTCACGTCCAGGGCGGCAAAGGACGCAAAGACCGGGATGTGATGCTCAGCCCAAAACTGCTTGAAGCGCTGCGTGAGCACTGGCGCGGATTACCGCGCAAGCCAAGCGCCTGGCTGTTTCCAGGCAACCGCTGGCATACCGGTGATACGCCGATTGACACCAAGGTGGTCTGGAACGCTTGCAAGGAAGCCGCCCAGCGAGCTGGCCTCCAGAAAGACGTGCACCCCCATACGCTGAGGCACTGCTTCGCCACACATCTACTTGAAGCAGGCGCCGATCTGCGCACCATTCAAATCCTGTTAGGTCATAACGATCTGAAAGAGACGGCTCGCTACCTGCATCTCTCCCAACGTCACTTGCATGCGGCCGCGAGCCCATTGGATTCACTGCCGCTCGAAGGTCCTTCGCCGCAGGAGGAGTAGATGGCCCGGCCACCGCTCGAGGTGGCCGATCTGGTCCGCGCCGCGGGAGATGCCTTCATCGAACGAAATCGCCACTGGCTCCGTTGGAAGCACATCAAAGTGTTGCTGGCCATTCGCCGGTGTCGTACCGCCGCACTCGGTGGGCATCTCGATGAGTGCACCCGCTGCGGGTATCGTGCCACCATCTCGTATAACAGCTGCCGCAATCGCCACTGCCCGAAGTGTCAGACCGCTGCACGGGAACGCTGGATCGCTGCGCGTCGACGAGAATTGCTCCCGACCCGCTACTTGCACGTGGTCTTCACACTCCCCAGCCGCTTGGCGCCACTGGTTCTGCAGAACAAGAAGATCCTCTACGATCTCCTGTTCCGCACCAGTGCCGAAACCCTTCTCGAAGTCGCTCGCCATCCGAGACACCTCGGCGCAGAGATTGGCTTCTTCAGCGTGTTGCATACCTGGAGCCAAAAACTCAAAATTCATCCGCACGTTCATTGTGTCGTTCCTGCCGGCGGCCTCTCGCCCGATCACGCCCGCTGGGTTCGCTCACGAGACAACTACTTTCTTCCTAAGGAAGTGCTGCGTGAAGTTTTTCGCGGCAAGTTCGTCGACGCTCTCGAACAGGCTTTCCACAATGGCCAGCTCAACTTCCAGGGAGACCTGAAGCTTCTTGCGCAACCCAAGATCTTCGCTGCCTGGCTGCGGCCACTCTACCGACAAGACTGGGTGGTCTATTTGAAACGTCCCTTTGGTGGTCCCGAATATGTGTTGCAATATCTGGGCCGCTACACTCATCGTGTGGCCATCTCCAACCATCGCCTGGTCTCTCTCACCGATGGCCAAGTCACTTTTCGCTGGCGTGATTCTGCTCACCACAACGAACAGAAGCTGCTGCCGCTATCGCTCAATGAATTCTTGTGCCGCTTCTTACTGCATATCCTTCCACAAGGCTTCGTGCGCATCCGTAACTTCGGCTTTTTGGCCAACCGCAAACGCGCCACACTCCTGCCTCTTTGCTTTCAGTTGTTGGGTTCGGCACAACAGCCGCAAGCCGGACAACACGCCTCTTCCGCCGAAGATTGTCGCGATATTTGGCGCTGCCCTAAATGCGGTGGACCGATGAAGGTCATCGAAAGGCTCACCGCTGCCGAAATTCAACTTCGTTCTCCACCACCGATCAGCTCTGCGGCATGAGACTACTCTCTCCAACTCGAAAACTCTGGGTACTTCCAGGCGCTGCGCATCTCTCTGCCTCGCCGTCAAACCGATCCCTTCTTCCACCTTCTTCGACCACCGTCTTTGCGATACTTTTTCGCCTTAGCCAATTTCCGCGCGCACGGTGTCATGTGTCGTGCCCTGCAGCACAGTCTCGGCACGGCTTAACGCCGCTCCTTCCCACCATTGAATTTGCATAGCGCCCGCGTCCACCGCAACCACGGCGGCCACGTCCAAACGGCTTTACCGGACGCGCGCAGAGCTCCCCGCCTTCGTTCACTCCTTACCGAGAACGCGCATCCGGTAAAGCGCTAGCGTTTATCAGGCGCTGAAGACTTATTAAGGCCGGTTGCTGCCTAGAAAACAGCTGACCCTTCGGTCAGGTCCAAAAGACAAATGAAGCTGTCACAGTT
>DATFVD010000027.1:0-4443 GCA_035260505.1 Terriglobales bacterium | reverse complement strand
AGTGGTGCGAGTCAGCGTAGAAACAAACGCGGCCGAACCCTTCGAGGCCCGCGTCCACAGGGTTTTCCTCACCAACAAGCTGTAATTTGCTCCATCGCGTGCCGTCCTAGTTCGCCCCGGAACGTCTAGTGAGACTCGCCTAATCCCGCAACAGCCTCTTTTATGTCGTCGGATGCCGTTGGTCTTTCTTCCCCGCTCTGCATCTAAATAATACGGTTCATAGTCAAGCTCGCAGTGCTGTCCTTGGAGGAGGGCGAGTCACCCGTGCCACGATCCATACTGATCGTAGACGATCACGAGGTTATCCGCCGAGGGCTCCGTTCCCTTTTCAGCCCCCACCCTGAGTTCGCAATCTGTGGTGAGGCTGTTCACGGGGTGGATGCGATCGAGAAAGCCCAGGAGCTCTCACCCGACCTGATCATTCTCGATCTCGCCATGCCAGAGATGAACGGTTTGGAGGCGGCGGCAGCTCTCAAGTACATGATGCCCGCCGTTCCCATTTTCCTCCTCACCGCCCACTTCACCAGGGAACTGGAGCTGGCAGCCTTCGGATCCGGAGTATGTGCAGTATTCTCCAAGCACGACGATTTGGACTCCCTCGTAAGACGAGCTCGTGTGGAGTTGAAGCTGCAACAGCCGGATATAGGCGAGGCCGGCGCACCGAACGGAAGGTAGCGCAGTCCTAGTGGCGGCGTCGCACCATTTATTTTTCAAATCCTCCGCGGTACGGCACTGCCGCGCCCCTGAATTTTATTGACATAATAATCACCGCTCCGGTAGACTATTTTCGTTAAGTAGTGCGCCTAGCCCCTGCGAGACTCCTCAAAAATCCCAAATCTTTCTTTCTAGATCTTGAGAAACGCAAGCGCTTGAACAAAAAGTCGGCGCTCCGTCTTGCTTTCCAGTTCGCCGATTAAACTCAGTAACCGGGGTCGTGTTCTCGATACCCAATTTTTCAGTTGCGCGACTTACGAGGCATAATATGTCCTCTCGGGAGTTAGTGAACGTGAATCTGAGCGATGCAAGTACGGCCAGTCCGTTAAAGCCACTCGTTGAACAGGATGGCTTCGCCGTAGTCCCCGCGTGTCTAGACGAAGCCGCCGTAGAACGCCTCTGCAAGCAATTCGACGACACTCGGTACCCCCAGAGAAATCTCTTATCCGCTCCGAGTGTTCAGGATCTTGCAATGTCGAGGCCCGTGCGTGAAATTATAGAGACTGTCCTTGGCCCAAGATGCTTTGCGGTAAGAGGGATTTTTTTCAATAAGACCCGAAGCTCAAATTGGAAGGTCGTTTGGCACCAAGATTTGACAATCGCTGTCCGCGAACGTAGGGAAGTCGATGGATTTGGTCCGTGGACGGTGAAAGCTGGCGTCTTGCATGTGCAACCTCCAGCAGAGATCATGGGCGGCATTCTAGCCATTAGGCTGCACCTAGACGAGAGTGGGCATGATAACGGGCCACTACGCGTCATTGCCGGTTCGCACCGGGAAGGCCGGCTCTCCGCAAAGCAAATTGGTAGTTGGGAGAAGCAAAACTCTGTAACCTGCACCGTTCCCAAAGGTGGAGCGCTACTCATGCGCCCGTTGCTGCTTCACGCGTCATCGGCGTGTACCAACCCGAAATCCCGTCGAGTGATTCACCTTGAATTTGCAGCGGCAGAGCTGCCTCGCGGACTGGAATGGCACGATAGGGTCTAACGGCAGGTGGCTAAGAGATACCGGATGACTCGAATCGAAACGGCATTGCGTCGGTCGCTGACTAACCACCTTTAGAATCAACACTTGCAAAAGTGTATCAAAACAAAGGACTTTAACTACCTTTAGAATCAACACTTGTGAAAAACCCAGGGGGAGGGGGGGCACACAACCGGATGGGTATCGGATCCTCGTTACCACTGCCCGCACGCAGTCCGCCGAAGATAGCGCCGCAGGTACACGCATAGTATCCCCACGCACAAAAGCACCGCGCCGCCGACGACGAACCACTGCGGCAGGTCGGGATACACAACCGCATCGAGAACACGCAGCAGAAACGGTTCGTGCGCGGGTGCAACGCCTGCGCGCGCCTCAAGCCACATTTCAGCCACGGTGAGAGGGCACGGCGGCCAAGGAACCAACTGGATGACGATGCTGTAGATAATCGAAGCGATATGGAGCGTCCGCAGACGACGGCGGTAGCGCGTCACCGTCCAGCCCAGCGCCACCCAGCCGCGCCAAAGCAAGTGCAGGAACAGCACGATCTCCGTAAGACGCGCCGTAAAAATGGGACAAATACCCCGCTTCCCTAGCTACCGCTATCGAATATCCGCCGCCCTTCTGGAATCAGCTACTTACAAACTCTTGTTTCTGCGTCGGCTCTGCGCCCTCTGCGTCTCTTTACGCCGAGCCTCCAGAGGAGCGTTATCATTTGCCGATCTTGCTCGCCATTTGTTTTCATATTCTTACGAATTGCTTTTCCCGCAACCCCTTTGTTTTCACATCGATCTGCGTTGCCCGGGGGTGACCCCTCGCCGCTCCCAACATTCACCCAATGCGACCTTTGCGACGTTCCGAGAGCGCAGTGCGTTCAAACCGGTATGGGCCAGCCGACCTCCGCCCCTCCGTCGATTTGACGACCGTTCGCCGCCACCTTATGCTCTGGCCTCGGGTCCCAGGAGCGTTCATGCTCGTCCGCAATTTTATCTTTTGGCTCTCCACCAAGCGCAGCGTCACCAACTCCATCGCCCGCCGCGGCATGAAGCACGGTTTCGCTCGCCGCTTCGTCGCCGGTGAAACTCTCGCCGAAGCCCTCACCGCCAGCCGCGAGCTCTGCCAGCAGGGCCGCAACGTGAGCCTCAATCACCTCGGCGAAAACGTCACCACAGAAGCCGCCGCTCGCGACGTCTGCTCCAGCTACATCCAAATGATCGAAGAAATGCACGCCCATCATCTCGCCGGCAACATCTCCATCAAGCTCACGCAGCTCGGCCTCGACCTCAGCAAGGATTTGTGTACCTCGCTCGCCGCCTCCATCGCCCGCCGGGCCCGTGATCTCGGCCGCACCATCGAAATGGACATGGAAGGCAGCGCCTACACCGATCTAACGATGGACATCTTTGAAGCCGTGGAGCGCGAACACGGCAACACCGGCCTGGCCATCCAGGCATATCTCCACCGCACCGAAAAAGATCTGCAGCGCCTGGCTCCGCTAAAACCAAAGATTCGCCTCGTCAAGGGCGCCTATCGCGAGCCAAAAAAAATCGCCGTCCAAGGCAAAGCCCAAGTCGACGCCAACTTCAAGCGCATGACAACTCTGTTGCTGGAAGGTGCGGCCCAAGGAATTTTCTTGCCGGCCATAGCCTCGCACGACCCGTTCATGGTCGCGCACGCGCAATCCGAAGTCTCGCGCCTAAAGCTCCCCAAAGACTGCTACGAGTTTCAGATGATTTATGGAATCCGCCGCGATTTGCAGCAGGAAGTGCACGCCGCCGGCCACACCCTGCAGGTCTACGTGCCCTTCGGCACCGACTGGTGCCCCTACTTCATGCGCCGCCTGTCAGAACGCCCAGCCAATTGTTGGTTCGTACTGCGCAGCCTCCTAGCCGAATCCGGCCAACCCCGCGCCCGCACCGCCTGAGTTAGTAGGAGAACGGTAGATTGTTTTCATCTCAGTTGAATCCAAGGGCGTGCCGCGAAGTTGTAGGGGCGAGCTTTAGTTTATCCTGAGGTACGAAGGGCGCGTCCCAGCGGCGCCGCAAGGCCCGCTGAGAAACCTGTAGCGCAGGGCGGAGTCTGCGGAGCCCTGCGGCTTTTTCTTGCTTCACTCCGTAATGTCGAAATCCACCGTGCGATTCGGCGCCTGATTCTTCGAGCTGTCCACCGCCTGCACCACCAGGCGATAACTCCCCGGAGCGAGGTCTTGCACTTTCACCCGCATCCCGCCCGGAATCACCGGATTGCCCTTCTGAATAAAATCATCGGCCGGTGCCAGCCCGCTAAAGAACATATCCTTATTACTCGCGCGTTCATAAATGTGGTACGCAAAGCCCACCCGCGGTGGCGTCGCCGATGCCAACCCCGGCTCATAAATCTCCGTGTACAGGACCACGTTGTCGGTGTGCTTGAATCGGTTGCTCGCCGAAGGCACGATCTGCATTCCCTTCACCACCAGTGGCGTGCGGTCCTCCAGCAGCGCCGAATCCAGTCCCGACGGGATATCCGATATCCGTACCGGCGAATTCGTCAGCGCCACGCCGCCCAGGCTGAAGTGCTGTCCATCGTAAGCGTCAATCTGCAGTGGCGCTTCAAATTTCCCGAAAGTGTCGCCGCCCCCGCTCAGCACCACCGTCAACTTATAAGTGCCCGGCGCCGCATCAAACTGGTTCTGGTAGCGGTACGGTGTCTTGGTGAATTCCTTCCACTCATCTTTTTCCAAATCCAGATTCACCGTATCGTTGAATCGC
>DATFVD010000026.1:0-4827 GCA_035260505.1 Terriglobales bacterium | reverse complement strand
TCATGAAGTTGAGGAGGTGGTTAAGCCGGAACTCAACGTCGCCAACGTCTTAAAAACTTCCATCACGCATCTGCAGCGAACTCTGCTTCCTCTTGCCATGGCGATGCCCGAGGACAAGTACAAATTCGCGCCCACCGATGGAGAGTTCAAAGGCGTGCGCACCTTCGGCCAGCAACTGAAACACGTAGCAGCCACGAATTACACCTTCGCGTCCTCCATCCTGGGAGAGAAGAAGCCACCGGTGGATGTAGGCGAAGAGGAGGATGGTCCGGCGTCGGTAAAGACCAAGGACGAGATCCTCAAATACCTGAACGAGTCGTTTGCTTATGTGCAAAAAGCGGTGCAGGCGATCAACGCGAAGAACTTAGTGAGTCCAATCAAGAATCCCTTTGGAGAGGGAGAAGCCACGCGTCTGGCCATGGCCACTCTTATCATCGGACACTGCAACGATCATTATGGCCAGATGGTGGAATACGTGCGCATGAACGGAATCGTGCCACCTGCGAGTCAGCACTAGGCCTCCTGTCGATGCCTCCGCTTCGTATCGAGGCATCGCGTCAGCGATGCCTCAACCCTCCCTTCTCCAATAAGGCGCTGGTGGAGGTGCAGGCCCTCCAAAGTGGGCAGTGTGCGCGGAGTTTCGCCCGATCAGGTCCAGAGCCGGGATCTGGTTTGGCGGAAATTCGGACAAACCATCTCACTCGCACCGATGTTTTGCGTCAACAGCGCAAAGTTGTTCTCTTCCGCAAGATTTTTTCGCGAGACTCGATTATTGTACTTGGCCTTACATTAGGAATGCGCTAATCTTCCTCAGTCGGTGAAAGCCCCTACCGCTCCCCCCTGTAGAGCCCACCCGAGTTCAAGTTCTCAACCTTCAAAATTTTGATCAAAACTCCCAGGGCGAAACTCCCTTGAACGTCCGGCTCGTACATCCGTGACGGCCTCAATTCGTAATGGAGATTTCGTCTTGGCCTAACAACGTTCCCCTGCAGGGGAAGGAGAATAACTGATGCAAACCCGGAATTGGAAATTCCTGAGCTGTATTGCGCCAACGGTAGTGACCGTATTAATCGTGAGCGTTTCAACCATCGCGGGTGCACAAAAACTGCCCGGCAGCGGACGAGCGGCGGCCGCAGCGGCTCCCGCTGGACTGCACAACTGGATCACACCTGAGAGCAGCGTTGAGCGGTCGGCCGATGCGGGTCGTTACGCCCACACGAACTGGGTCTTCGGCGGCGTGAACGGACAAATAGCCACAGCAGATACGGCTGGCGCGGGACCCCTCGCTACGACTACGCATTACGAGACGCCCAGCTCGATGGGTTGTTTGTACAAGATACCGGGTAGCACCGGCCCGTGCGTCCCTAGCATCAACAGCGCAGGCGGACCGCAAAAGGGTGGTTGGGGAGCGATCGCCATCGTCGACGCTTATGACAACCCATACGCGGCTGCTGAATTGGCAGCCTTCGACACCCACTTCGGTTTGCCGACGGCTAACTTCGTTAAGGTCTATGCCAACGGCAATGGTAGCTGCACCGTGCCTCCCTTCAATGCCGGCTGGGGTTTGGAAGAGTCCCTCGATATCGAATGGGCACATGTGATGGCGCCCCAGGCTGCCATCATCCTCGTCGAAGCGTGCTCCAACAGCTATACAGACCTCCTCTATGCCGAGTATGTAGCCGGTCAGATCGTGGCCACCAACTATGGTGGTGGCGACGTCACCAATAGCTGGGGAAGCAGCGAGTTTGCGGGTGAGACGGCCAATGACGTGTATTTCGGCTACGACTTCCCGACTAACATCGTGTATTTCGCTTCGGCCGGCGACTCAGGCTGTGGCGCAGCGTATCCCAGTTCCTCACCGTGGCTGGTTTCCGCAGGCGGCACCACCGTTCTCCGTGACTCAGTAACTCTGGGATTTAAGTCAGAGTCGTGCTGGGCAGGTTCCGGCGGTGGCACCAGCTCGCAGGAGACCTACACCACCGGCTTCACGGCAGGAAACACCGGACCGTGGGCGGACTACCAGTATCCGATCTTCGGACAGGCCAACCGGTCTACGCCCGACATGTCGTTCAATGCCGATCCTGCCAGCGGCGTAGTTGTCTATGACTGCGCTTACGCCAGCGGAACCTGCAACTACTACCGCGTCGGTGGAACCAGCGTGTCCTCGCCCGCGCTTGCCGGCATTGTCAACAATGCCGCCAATAAGTTAGGTACGGGGCATGTCAACGGGACGACTGGAACTGGGTTCTACACCGCCGAGGAAGATAACTTCCTTTACTCGCAGCTCGGAGGAGTGGCGGCGTACAAGAAGAACTTCTATGACGTGAAGACCGGCTCCAACGGCTGTTCAGTAGGCGCACAGTGGGACTACTGCACCGGTGTGGGAAGCCCGCGTACTTTGCTGGGCAAGTAGAAGGTATTTCTGCGGAACTAACCGAGGCCCTGTTCTACAGGGCCTCTTTTTTATTGTGCCGGATTGTGAGCGCGATGGCTGGTTTCCGGCAGATCACTGAGGTTTGTGATCGGGCGCTTTCTTATCCGCAGTCGGCTTAGCGGGAAGCTGACTACTCTTAGGCGCTACCTGATATGTCTTCTCCTGCGGGATGCACTTATTGGGCAGCGTGAACAACGCCGGATCGGGAGTGCCGACGACGACGTCGTGATAGGTGGCGGTCACGATTCCCCGATCGCTGTATATGTCAATTCGCAAAGGCACGCCCTTGAGATCGTCAGCTGCCCAAATCTTGGAATTGAACTTGTTGCCGTCGGGCGAGATGGTGTATCCGTCCAGGACGGTGCAGGTGTGACCATCCACAACTTCCTTGGCGGCGGTCGGGGTTCTGGTGGTATTGGGTCCGTAAACCAGCTGCAAGGGACTCCGCATCATTTGGGCTTGCGCGGTCTTCATTACGACACAGGTGGTCTTCTCGGGAAGAATGAGGAGGTTATACACCTTATCTTCCTCGGGAACCCAGATGGTAGCTCCCGCCGAACTGGGATCGACTCGCAGCTTGGAGCCGGAGCGATGGATCTTCCAACGAATGCTTCCCCTGATTTCCGTGGCTGAGAAATCCGGTAAATCGCCCGATGCGGTTCCCTTGTCATTCTGTGCGAAAACCGCCGGACCGCAGGCCAGCACGAGGCATGCGATAGCCACGGATCGTACATCTGCTGCGAACTTCATAGAGTCTCCGACGTATGAGATTGCCGAATCAACCGCGAGTCGCTCCGCACGTGCGAGCGTCAGGGGGAAGCACATACCAACGCCGATCTTCCCCAGAATTGTTGTTGAATTATAGCAGGCGCATCCGCTGCCGCTTTGTATCAGGGCATCGCTTCCGCGATGCCGCAACCTAGAGTTACTGCAACGCAATCTTGCAGCGGAGAAAGGCCGGAGCAGGTTGCTGTTCCGGCCCAATTTGTCCGGCGATCGTTTAAGCGGTCAGTGTCCTTTCGAAGTGCTCGCAGAGCGTGGTCTCCAGCGTGTAGGTCTTGCGCGCCGAGGGATTGGTCAGATAGGGCTTCAGGATTTGCTCAACCCTTGGGAACCACTCTTTCTCATCGCGCTCAAACTCCTTCTTGTCGGTCCAGAGCGTGACCGCCAGCACTTTTTCGGTCTTGACCTCGGGCACAAGGGGAAGGATTTCGAGGAAGCCTTCTTGCTTCTTCAGAATGGGAAGGACCTCTTTTTTTACGACACGAATGAATTCGTCTTTTTTCTCCATCAGCGGAACGAACTCAAGGATGCGTGCGAACATGGGAAAGTCTCCTTTCGTTCTTGGAATTGTGAATTTGGTTCCGCGAGACTTCTGTCTGGTCCAGTCTGCGGAATCTGCTCGCAGCGTATAACGGAACCAAAACCCTTGCAGTGACGGATGGACGAGTTCGGTGTGACGATCTCCGGCGAAATCGTTCCAAAATGGAGCAGAGACGCGGCAAGCCGCGTCTCTACCGGAAATTGGAAAATATGCCGGTCAAGCCGCGCGGGCCGTTGCGTCACGAAGAAGAACTGTTGGCTTGCGAAATCCTCTCACTGCCAGGATGCCAAGCACGACGAAGACCGCCATAACCACAACCTGCGTGATCTTAAACGGCGGCTCGGATTGCGTCGGTGCCAGCGCGTTGAGTGCGGGCACCTTTTCGAAGAGCTGCACGATCAATACAAAAACATTCAGGTAGAGGGCGATCACGGCGCTGATCACGTAAGTGCGACGCCATCCGCCGGCGAGGTGACGGCTGTAGCGTGCGAGGATCGCAATCGCCAGCACAACCAGCGATATTCCACCGACCACATGGGACGGCAATAACTTGTGGAACGGGAACATGTATCCGGTGAGGTTTGTCGCTACGGTCGTGACTAGAAAGAGCGCAGTCCAGCCGTCGAGCCCTTTGCCGGCAATCAGTCCGAACAAGACGACCAATCCCGATAAAATCCCGACCAGGCTGATCACGACGTGGACGAACGTGAGCGTTGTCATACCGAGAATCATGATGTGCCCTCCAGAACCGGAGGCATATTACGACATCGCGAAAAACTTTGCCAGATGCATTTGCGGCGGGAAAACTGGTGCGCCCGGAGAGATTCGAACTCCCGACCTACAGCTCCGGAGGCTGCCGCTCTATCCAGCTGAGCTACGGGCGCGCTGCGGATTGATCTAGTGTACATGCCTCGCACGAGCGTCTCAATGGCGGCGGGGAAGTCGGCATTCCCGTAGAGACGCGGCTTGCCGCGTCTCCTGTATGCAGCATCGCGGGAGACGGGGCAAGCCCGGTCTCTACTACTATTTCGAAAAGCTGCAATCAGCCTTCGACTGCGGCCATCGAACC
>DATFVD010000025.1:0-7180 GCA_035260505.1 Terriglobales bacterium | reverse complement strand
GCCACCGGCGAAGCGTGGCCTCGATCTTTTCGTCGATCCCGTAGCCGATCGCCTGCACAATTTTGGTTTCGACGACGGTGCCCTGGGAGTCGATCGTGACTTCGATGACGACGTCGCCGTGCAGGTCCCGGGGAAGCTCGGCTCGCGCCACGGGAGGATCTGGATACACGACCGGGTAGGCGACGTGGACTTCGTGACCGGTGATTGGTCCGTCAATCATGGTGCCGAGGGGAGATCCGGCACGGGAGTTGTGATCGCCTGCTTCCGCGCCGGCAATTGCAGGGACCTGCTGAAGTTCTGGTGGAGGCTTTGATGGCCGGAATTGCGGGTGCGGCTTGCTCATCCGCGGCGGAAATAACAACTTGGCCGCGTCTGGTGGCTTGTCATCATTGTTGGCGCCCGCTGGAAAGTAAACCAGTTTGTAGGTGTGAGCGCCGTCTCCGTAGGCAAGCCAGGCAGGGCTCAGGTCGGTTACGCTGGGATTCTGAAACAGAAGCACGGCCAATACCGACAGGTGCGCGGCCAGGGACACTCCGATAGCACAATGGCGGCGGAATATGGAACTCGCGGGCTGAAGACTCGTAAACACGCAGTACTACCTTACCTGATTGACGTGTCCGAAGAGGAAAGGTTTCGAAGCGATTTCCCGTGGAGACGCGGATTGCCGCGTCTCTGGCGGCGGGGAGACGGGCAATCGCCGTCTCTACTTCGCAGCGGTGCTCAGACGGCGTGATTGCCTACCTACCGGCCTGCTGCTCGGCCATGTCGCCGATCACGGGCAACTTGAACATCTGTCCCTGGTAGGCCTTGAATGCCAGCATCAGCAAGATCACAAACAAGGCGAGACTGATCAGCGGCCATAGCAGGAGTGTTGCCCACCCGAGGAATGGGATGTGGGCAAGGAATGCCATGCCGATCCCGAGCACGGTCCAGGCGAGAAAAAAGAAAATGGATTGAAAGGCATGGAAACGGACGAAGCGCTTGCGGTTGAACGGCTCCAGCACCAGAAACACAATCGCGGGGATGATGGTCACGTAGGCCAGCGCGCCAGCCACGTTATCGGTGAGACCGGCGGCTGCGGGCGCGACCGCACTCGCGGCACCCCGTCCGGCTCCGCCCGCACACTTCGGACATGCTGCTCCATCGGCGATCTGTGTTCCACAGACTGGACAAAAAGCCACAGGGGCCTCCTTCGAGAGACGACAGGCAAGTTATCAGAACGCTCGTCGTGGCGCAATGGCGGGCCCGTCAGTTTAGGGGCCCATCGATTGTTTCGTCTTCCTACATTCGTGGGCGCGCGATCAGGCTGAAACGAGGGGCGCGACGGTGGTTGGTTGGCCACAATTGATTGGCGGTATCGGGAACCAGACTCGGGAGCCGTGTTACGGCAGTGGTGTCCGACCGCCCCGGATGTCGCTTTCCCCAAACATCGCGTGCACTCGAAAGCAATCGGACACCTCACCGCTCCCGGCACCACGGAGATCCAAGAAACGCGGTGCAGGGCAAATTGGTTCATACAGTCCCACGAAATCTCGCCGCGCGAGATCAGGGGTTTTCCGGCGTTGAATCGTGCGCTTCAATCGCGTCCAGAACGGCAGCAATCGCATACTGCTCCTCGATCGGATCCACAAAACCGCACGCCAGGATCGCGCTGGAGATGAGTTCGCTGAGTTCGGCTTTCGGCACTTCTTCCAATTCCGCCACGGATTCGTCGAGCTCGTACAGCATGAGCAGCAACCGGGCTACTCTTTCATCCGTGATTTGAACTTTCGAATCGGGGAAAGCCTTGTTGACCTCAGGGTTTGGCCATATGTGTTCGGTGGAGCGATCCAGAAACGGTTTTGTGCTGTCCATCGGTGTTTGACCTCTCTACTTTGCGCTCGCATGAACGCGGCGATGATCACGTTTGTCCGCGTTGAGTTATCGCCTGTCGCGAAGCCGCATCACGGAACAGAGGGTAGAACTCCCTAGCGGACTCGCGGATTTTGTCTGGGGAGCGGTGTCACGTTCCTGATCCCGCGCATGACGCGGCGCGATTGATCAGTGGCCCCAAGGTCAAGGCGAAGTTATCAATCTGGAGTGCGGACACGTTCAGATCAGAAACGTGCAGAGCAGATCCTGGAGAGAATGCGGATTATGCCGCAAAGGCGTGTCTGCTGATTTTCGCTCGAATGCCTGAGAGCTGACTCCGCGTCGTGCTTCCCAAATTTGCCTCGGCAGAACGACTGTTGCGACGGGGGGACGGACAAACCTGACGCCAGAAACTGCGGGCGACGCCTGATTTACCGGGGTGTCGACTTCGTTATAGGACGTCTCAGAGAGGTCAGTTTGTGGAATCGCGGAAACACATACCACGGCGCTTAGCAGGAACAGAATAAGTGTCCAAATTCCTCGCCTCATTTCGGCACCCCCGCGAATGTAACAATAGCCTTGGAAGCGAGGGTTGTCAAAGGATTGCGACCACGAATTACGATCACCGATAGTCGCCCAGGAACGTTATTGCGAGTCATAACAAAAATAAGTTTCTACATCGCAGAGGCAAGAAAAGGGATAGGGTACAGCCATCGTCTTGCCCGATTTTGCCCGATGGTCACGGTCCAACTATCATTTCAACTATGGGATTCTAAATCCGAAGGGGAGTAGAACCCACCTCCGCTATTTCAGTTCTGTTGAAAGGCGCTGATGATCACTATTGTTTCAGGACTGCCGCGCTCGGGCACGTCGCTGATGATGCAGATGCTCGATGCCGGCAGGCTGCCCGTTCTCTCCGATGGCGAGCGCAAAGCCGATACCGACAACCCCAAGGGCTACCTGGAGTGGGAGCGTATCAAGCAGCTTCCGAAAGATCCAAGTCTGATTGCGGAGGCCGAAGGCAAGGTGGTGAAGGTCATCTCGCAACTGATTCTTTCGCTGCCCGCGGGCCACGAGTATCGCGTCGTCTTCATGCAGCGTCCGCTACCCGAGGTGCTGAAGTCGCAGGAGGAAATGCTGCGACGTCGGGGAAATGCGGATTCGAATGACGAGACATCCGCGATCGAAGAGGCCTTTCAGCGCCACATGATCGAAGTGAACAAATGGCTCGCGGGTAAGGTGAATGTACAGGTCTCGCGCGTACATTATCATCGCGTGCTGCGCGAACCGAAGGCGGTTGCCGAAGAAATCGCCGCGTTCTTAGGAGTCCCGCTCGACATCGAGGCCATGGTCAGGCAAGTGGATGGAAGCCTGTATCGCAATCGCATGAAATAGTGGGGCGAGAAGCCAGGCCTGTTATTCGAATACGTCCACGGTATCCGGCCGCCGGTTGCGGTCAGCGCCGCGAGTCTCCTCAGACTCGTCTTTTGTTTGAGGTTGCAAATTGCAACCTCAAAGCGGTGCTCGACATTGTGAGCGGAAACTGAAATCAGAAGACACCCGCCCCGGGTGGGGCGGGAATTCAGCGGGCGACTACCCCGTCCTGGCCGGCGGGAGCGAGAACCCGATCTTACTTCTGCGGTTGGCGGGCGGGTTCATCAGTCTGTTGATGATGTTGATGATTTTCTGGATATTGCAATCGTGGGTCGCCAGATGTTTTTCCAGTTCTTCTATCCTGGCGGCAAAAACTTTGTTCGCCCCTAGCATCGCTCGTAAGCGCACAAACGCCCGCACCACAAAAACGCTCATTTCTACTGCTTCTTTAGAATTAAGAACCGTGGCGGCCATGATTGCGCCGTGTTCGGTGAAGGCATAGGGGAGAGAGCGCCTGCCACCGCGTCCCTTCTTTGAGGTTGCAAATTGCAACCGCAAAGCGGCGAACTCGCGGGGTTTTAACTGGAACATGAAATCAGAAGGAAATCGCTCTCGGTTGCGGTTTACCTGCTGATTGAGTCGCTTCACCGGAACTCTATAGATCTCGGCCAGCGCCGTATCAAGGATGATTTTCTGATGGCGCAGAATAGCGATTCGGGATTCGATGGGGACCACGGCAGCCCTTTGACGGGTTGCCAACGGTTGCCTTGCTCGTGCGGGATTTGGAGAATGTACTTGCATCCCGCCATCATAGCGGTCGTCAACAGCTAAGGCTGTGACGAATAAACGCTCCGAATGTGATGAATATTGATTGCCTCTCGCGACTGTTCGAATAGTGTCAGCAGCAAGAAATTATGTCATCTCGATCGCCTTCCAACTTGAGGTTGCAAATTGCAACCTCAAATTGGCAACTAACGCGGCGTCAACCCTGAAGATGAAACCGGAAACAGGTTGGACGGAATCGACCGGACATCACCAGAAAATTACGTGACACTCACTTCCGTATAGGTGCCGTACACCTGCCGCAACGCTTCACAGATTTCGCCAACGGTGGCGTAGGCGCGGACGGCGTCGACTATGTAGGGCATGGTGTTCGCGTCAGAGATGTTGCCGTTGGTGCCTGCAGTCGGAGTCTTGGCGGCGGCTTGCATCAGGGCGTCGAGGCGGCGGTGAACTTCTTCGTTCGAGCGGCGGGCGCGAAGGGCCTTGAGCTTTGCTTCCTGAGTGCGGGCTACCGATTCGCCGATGTAGAGAATGTTGGGCGACTCCTCTTCGATGACGAAATCATTTACCCCAACCGTGATCTTCTCGTTGGCTTCAACGGCGCGCTGGTACTGGTAGCTGGCTTCGGCAATTTCTTTCTGGGGATATCCGCGCTCGATGGCTTTGACCATTCCGCCCATCTTGTCGAGCTTCTCAAAGTAATCGAAGGCTCCGTTTTCCATGTCGAGGGTTTGCTTCTCGACGAAGTAGCTGCCGCCGAGCGGATCGACAGTCTGGGCAGCGCCCGACTCGAAGGCAATGATCTGCTGGGTGCGCAGTGCGATGCGCGCAGCTTCTTCAGTGGGCAAGGCGAGCGCTTCGTCGTAGGCGTCGGTGTGCAATGACTGCGTGCCGCCGAGCACCGCCGCTAATGCCTGCAGGGCGACGCGCGCGATGTTGTTCATCGGTTGTTGCGCGGGCAGCGAGACGCCGGCGGTCTGGGTGTGGAAGCGCATAAGGCGGGTGCGATCGTTTTTGGCGCCGAAACGGTCCTTCATCAGGCGATACCAGATCTTGCGCGCGGCGCGGTATTTGGCGATCTCTTCGAAGAAATCGTTGTGCGCATTGAAGAAAAAGCTAAGGCGGGGTCCGAAGTCGTCGACATCAAGGCCGCGGCGGCGTGCCCACTCGACATATTCAACGCCGTCGTAGATGGTGAAGGCGAGTTCCTGCAACGCGGTCGATCCGGCTTCGCGAATATGGTAGCCGCTGATTGAGATGGTGTTGAAGCGCGGGGTAAATTTCGATCCGAACTCGAAGGTATCAATCACCAGGCGCATCGAGGGCGCGGGCGGATAGATGTACTCCTTCTGCGCGATGTACTCCTTGAGGATGTCGTTTTGCAGCGTGCCCGAGATCTTCTTCCAGTCCGCGCCCTGCTTTTCGGCCACGACCAGGTACATCGCCCAAAGCACGCTTGCCGGTGAATTGATGGTCATCGATGTGGTGATTTGTTCGAGGGGGATGCCGTCGAAAAGAATCTCCATATCTTCGAGCGAATCGATGGCGACGCCGCACTTGCCAACTTCGCCTTCGCTGGCCGGATGGTCGGAGTCGTAGCCCATGAGCGTGGGCAGGTCGAAAGCAACGGAGAGTCCGCCGCCGCCGTGTTCGAGGAGATATTTGTAGCGCTGGTTCGTTTCTTCAGGCGATGCGAAGCCGGAGAACATGCGCATCGTCCAGAGTTTGCCGCGATAGCCGGTCGCGTGAATGCCGCGCGTGTAGGGCGGTTGGCCGGGATAGCCGAGGTATTTTTCGTAATTCCAATCGGCGGGGAGATCGGCCTGCGTGTAGAGGCGGCGGATCGGCGCATTGGAGATCGTGCTGAAACGCGCATGGCCGTGCTCGTCGAGGTTGGTGCCGGTCGGAGCGCCGATCGGTTTTTCGGGCGCTTTCTCGAGCGTCGGTGTGAGTGTCCTCTCGGCCCACTCCTTCTCCGATGCCGCGGGATGACGGCCTTCAAAGACGCCGGAAATCGGGCTTTCGGCGACTGTCTTGCGCAGATCGGCTTTCGGCTTGTTCTCGGGCATTCAGTTCCCCTCGCCAGTTCCCACGACGACTTTGATGATAGAGGAGCGATCGCGATGCTGCAAAATGACACGACCGACCGAGCGGTTGGTGAAGAAGTCAAATTCAAGTTCTTAACCACAGGGAGGCACAAAGGACACAGAGGGACACTGAGTGCATGACTCTGCTTGACGCTTGTTTTCGTCAACACCTATGCTGGTCTTCTTTCGGCGGAGGAGATTCTGAAAGCGTTTCGGCGGTTATTGCAGCGCACTCCGGTGTACGGCGCCTATAAGGCGCTTGGCCACTATCCGGACTACTGGTATTGGATACTGCGCGGACGGCCGTCGCGATCTCCACATCTGTTAAAACAGAAAGTCGTGCGCGAATACGGAGAGAAATTTGGGTTGAAGACTCTGGTCGAGACCGGGACCTACTACGGCGAGATGGTCGCGGCGATGAAGGACCGTTTCGACCGTATCTATTCCATCGAATATGTCGCCGCGCTGGCGGAGCGGGCCACGCGAAAGTTTGGGCGCGACGATCACGTTCGAATTTTCTGCGGAGACAGCCGCGTGGTTATGCCCGAGGTACTCGCATTACTGACCGGACCAGCTCTGTTCTGGCTGGACGCGGGCTACTACGGCTGGGTGGGCAAGCAGGGCGATCAGCAGCGGCTTTCAGCAGAACTGGAAATGATTCTCAGCCATCCGTTTCCGCACGTGATCCTGCTCGATGACGCGCGCGGACTGACGGGCCGCGACGGAATTCCTTCGGTGGGCGACGTGAAGGGTTATGTGGAGTCGAAGTTCCCGCAACGGTCGGTGGAAGTGAAGTTCGACATCATGCGCGTTACGCGGAGGGGATAGCGGTCCGAGACGCGGCAAGCCGCGCCTCTACGCGGATGATTTACGTTTATACTTTCTTGCGCCCGAGTTCCCACGCCTTCGCATATTTCCATGACACATACACCGCGTGGTAGAGGTGCAGGAGCAGGCCTTCCGGGCCGTCGAGAAACCCGAGGCGAAAGAAATAGTTATATATAAAAGTTGCGATTGGGCGCAGCACGATGTTGAGGACGCTGAAGCGGCGGCGGCCTTTGGCAACCGTCATCTCCGCGCTGAGA
>DATFVD010000024.1:0-7784 GCA_035260505.1 Terriglobales bacterium | reverse complement strand
TTGCGCCGAGCCCTGGAGTTGGAGCCGCATTCGCCGGCAATCCTTATCGATCTGGCCACCGCTTATTTTCAGCGCGCCCAGCAGGAAGACCGCAAAGAAGATTTCGGCGCTGCATACGAATACCTGAGCCAGGCCTTGAGACTACAGCCCGACGATCCGGTCGCGCTTTTTAATCGCGCCATTGTCGCGGAGCATCAGTTCCTCTACCACCAGGCGCTCGATGACTGGGATCGCTACCTGCAAGTCGATCCGGGTTCTGCCTGGGCGGGGGAAGCACGCGATGCGGCCGAACGTCTGCGCACAAAACTGAAGGATCACGACGCCAGCCAGGCCGCGCCGCTGCTGTCGCCGGCCCAGATCGCGACCTCGATCGCGACCTCGATCGCAACCTCGGCGGAGGCAGTCTCAGCGGACAATTTAACCCTGCGTTCCACGGTGGACACGCGCATCGAAGAATACCTTTCTGCCGCAGTCCGCTCCTGGCTGCCCCGGGCTTACCCCGAAAAAGGCGCGTCCGATACCGCCGCCCAGCGCGCGCTTTTTTTTTTGGCGGACCTGACCAGCCAGCAGCACGGCGATCGCTGGCTGGCTGATCTCCTCCGCGGTTCCTCCGCGCCGAATTTTCCGCAGGGGGTCGCCGCGCTCGCCAAGGCTGCTGAGGCGAATGATGCCGGAGAGTATTCCACGACCAACATCCAGGCGTCCCTAGCCGAACAGTTGTTCCGGGCGTCCGGTGACACGGCGGGCGTGCTGCGCGCGCAGTTCGAGAAGATCTATGCGGAGCACGCCACGAGGCGGAGCGAAGCCTGTCGGCAGCAGGCGACCACCGCGCTGACAGAATCCGAGAAATATTCCTATTCCTGGTTGCAGATTCGGCTTGAACTGGAGGATAGCATCTGCTCCGGGATAATGAACGATCTCGGCACGCAGGAAAAAATGGCTCAGCGTGCAATGGGTCGGGCACAAACCCAGCATGGATACGGAGAGCTGTATCTCCGATCTCTCTATTTTGCGGCCGACGAGAAGATGGTCGTCGGCGATCGGCCCAGTGCCTGGAGGCTATCCATTACAGGTCTGCAACGTTACTGGTCAGGGCAGTATCCCCGGATACAGGCCTACAACCTCTATGGGGGTCTGGCTTTCGACGCCGGAAGTCACGAGCAATTCAACATACAGGTTGCATTGTGGCGTGAGGCCATTGCGGAGTTTGGGTCCGACGCCAACCTACTTCGCCGGGCAACGGCGCACGAGTTGCTCGCGCGTGCGGCTAACGGTGCCCAGCAGCCTCGCCTCGCGGAGAAACACTATGCCGAAGCCGCACGGCTCTATATGCTCGCCCCTCAAACCGATGCCAGCCGCTGGAACGCGATCGAAAGCCAAATCCGTAATGCCCAACTGGAGTCGCACCAGGGGCAACTGGACAACGCCCTCGGAAGCCTCATCTCCGTGCAGGACCAGATTCGGTCGCTTTCGAACAATTACCTCGTCCAGATGTTTTATTCAGTCTTAGGGGAGCTGCAGCTTCGCAGACATCGCGAGGCTGATGCGGAGCGAGCCCTCCAGCCGGCGCTCGCCCTCGCGGAACAGAATCTGGCGTCCCTCAAATCCGAGGCCGAGCGCTTCACCTGGAAGAATGACGCCACTCCGGTATATCTCGCCCTGACCGAAGCAAAGTTAGTGCAGGGCTTTCCGCAGGAATCTCTCGAGGTGTACGAGTCGTACCTGGGAGCGTCGCAGCGCGCGGGATCCGGTCGGCGGCCGCCATCGGGGTTGGTTTCCCACCTTCCGCTCCTCTCCGGTGAAACCGTGCTGGTCTACGCCGCGCTGCCGGATGGGCTGGCCATCTGGGTATGCGACGATCGCGGTTTGCACGCGGATTGGATTGCAAAACCAACCGACGAATTGCAGGAACTCGCGGCGCGCTTTTACGATCTGGCTTCCGATCCCAAATCGGATCTCAACGCCTTGCGCCGGGATGGCCGCAGCCTTTACGCCGCGCTGATCCGTCCGGTAGAAGAGCGGCTGGCTCCAGGTCGGACGTTGGTGATCGAGGCGGACGGCTGGATGACGCGTGTGCCTTTTGAAGCTCTCGTCGATGCCGGGAATCATTATCTGATCGAACGCTGGCCAGTTGTGCACTCCCTCGGTCAGGATTCCGAAGCGCGGCTCCGCAATGCCAGCGACCGGACCAATGATGAAAACGGGAAGATTTCCGCTGGAACGCCAGCGCTCATAGTCGCAAGCGCTGCTTCTTCCCAAAGGGAGGGACTCCCTCCGTTGATCGGCGTCGATGCAGAGGCGGACACGGTTGCCAAAGGATTTCAATCTCCGCGGGTGCTCAGAGGCACCGAAGCCACTCTCCGCGCCGTCCAGGAAAACCTGCCCTCGGCTGCGGTTTTCCATTTTGCGGGACACTCGTTCGTTACGCCTGAACGTTCGGGATTGCTGCTGGAGAACGCCGGCCACCAAACCAAAAATCCATCACTTCTCGACGCGGCCGTCGTGCGCAAGCTTAATGTGCGCACGATGCAGTTGGCTGTCCTCTCCGCCTGCAGCACCGAGGCTGGCGCCGGAAGCGCGGGCGGGCTCAACAGCGTCACCGAGGCTCTTCTGCGCGCGGGCGTGCCGCACGTCGTTGCGAGCCGGTGGGAGGTCGTGGAAACACGCGGATTCATCGACGATTTCTACCGCAGCGCGCTTTCCGGCCAGCTCGTTTCTGAGTCCATCCGCACGGCCTCAAGAAACATGCTGGCAGATCCCCGCACTGCCCATCCCTATTATTGGTCAACGTTCGCAGCGTATGGACGGCCGTAGAACTGAGGTTCCAAAAGGACTGCCAGCTTGAGCGTAAAAATATTTTGTCATTTTGAGCGCAGCGGGCCAGTCGCGAAGCGAATGGCGTGCGGAGTCGAAAGCCCATACCGGCGTGAACGACGAAGAACCTGACAAGGCGTTCCCACGATGCAGCGGCCGATTTTGAACTCATTTCTACCAAAGGAGTACCCATGAAAACCCCACGCCACTCCCGCGTTGCGCTGGTCAGTGCTGTCCTTTTGGCAACCCTCTTCCTTGTCGCGTGTCAGCAATCTCAACAGCCCGCCACCACTCCCTCCGCTGCCGAATCCAAAGCCGCCACAGCCAAAGACGTTTTCGTGGTCTTCGAAGGCCCCTGGGTCATCGTTCCCGATCCGAAAGATGCCAACAGTGTTGTACTGCTTGCTCCGAAAACCAAGGCCCACCGCGATCTCTATGTCTCCGCGTCCAACAATTCGGCGCTCGCCGCTGGAACGTACGACCTTTCGATTCCGGCTCGCTCCGGCCCAGCTGCGGGAACCTTCGATGAAAGCATCCTGCGCGTCCAGATCGACCCCAAGAACGTGCAACGCGTACTGGACGACAAATCGTCGAGTCGATACGCCATCCGCCTACCCAAGCCAGACACGTACCTGCCCGCCAGTCGCCACCGTAGCCGGGTCAGCGCGACATACCCTCCCGACCCTGCGACCGAGAAAGAATATGCCACCGGCGTCTCGCTGCGGTACAGCGTCGGTAGCCTCACCGGATTTTCTTTAGCGGGCATTCCAGACAGCGGCAGCTTCAACCCGTTTCTGCTCCAGGTAGAGACTCCGACCGTTCGCTTCGTGATCGACCCCGCCCATGATCCCGATCCGGCAGACAAGTGTTACACCCACTCCCGGCAAACCTTCCACGAAGCGGCAACTCTGCTGGCGCTGAATCTCTATGTGGATTTTCCCGAGAGCCCCAGCAATTGTCACGATACGGATCCGCAAAAGTCTCGCCCAGTCAAGGCGGAAACGGGTCCAGCAGCAGCTTTCGTGCGGCTGGTTGCGCTGCTTTTCGAATCAGATCTCGTGGGCGCGGAAGAAGCCAGCGTAGCCCCGCCGGGGGCCGATCGTATCGCCGCACTTGCGCTCCACGGGTCAAAGATGGCGGTGCGGCATATCACCGCAACCTTGTACCTGTTCGGTCATCCCCAAGGCGTTTGCCTGTCTCCCGTCATCGCCGCCAGCGGCAGCTAGACCGCAGATTCTGCACGCCGATCTCGGGTGCTGCGAGGTCGCACTCAATTCAATCGCGGGCGGGAAACCGTTTAGCTCACGAACGCTCAGATCGATAAAAGTTTGCTAGTGACGTTGCCAACGACCAACGACTATCGACGCACGAAAAGGCTACAATAGCGGCGTGAATTCCTCCGCCCCGCCGAAGCCCACATCTGACAACCAGCAGAGTAACAAGCATCAGCACCGCCATCCCATTTACGCCGCGGAAGCGACTGGTTTGCTTGTCATGGCGGCCCTGCTGCTCGTTCTCACCATCATCCGCTACTGGCGGTACATTCCCTGGAGCGCGCGCTAACGTTGCAGAAGTTACCGAAATTGGATTGCGAGCCGCTCGTGGTAGTGGTGCTTGGTCCGACGGCTAGCGGGAAGACGGCTCTGGCGTTGGCCATCGCGCGGCGCTTCGGCGGTGAGATTGTCAACTGCGACTCGGTTGCGATGTACCGCGAATTTGATATTGGCACGGCCAAGCCCAGCGCGGCGGAGCGCGCGGAAATTCCGCATCACCTGCTGGATTGCGTGGATCCGGGCGCCGACGTTAGCGCCGGAGAATATGCGCGCCAGGCGCGGCTGATTCTGGGCGAGATCATTCTGCGTGAGAACCTTTTGCATGAGAGCGGGCAGCGCAGACGCTTGCCCATCGTCAGCGGAGGAACCGGACTCTATCTTCGCGCGCTGCTGGATGGACTTTTTCCCGGGCCGCAGCGGTCTGAAGAGCTTCGGGACCGACTGCGCGGCCGCGCGGAGAAGAATGGCCCTGAGCACCTGCATCGTATCCTGCGGCGGCTCGACTCATCGGCGGCGAGCCGCATTCACGCCAATGACGTTCCCAAGGTGATCCGGGCGATCGAAGTGTGTCTGGTATCGCGCCCGACCTCGCGCCAGAATATGACTGAGCTTTGGCAGCAGGGGCGCGAATCGCTGCAGGGCTTTCGCATTCTGCGGCTCGGACTCAATCCGGAGCGCGAGGTTCTTTATGCGCGCATCAACCAGCGGGCCGCGAAGATGTTCAACGAAGGACTGATCGCGGAGACGGAAAAGCTGCTCACAAAATATGGCGCACAAGCGCGTCCGCTCGCATCGTTGGGATACAAGCAAGCGGTGCAGTTCCTGCGCGGCGAACTGGATCGCGAGTCGGCGCTCGCGGCGGCGCAGCAGGCACATCGCAACTATGCCAAGCGCCAAATCACCTGGTTCCGGCGAGAACCGGATGTGCATTGGCTGGCCGGGCTTGGGGATGATTCGGCTATCCAGGCGGAAGGTATTGCGGCGGTGGAACGGGAAATTTGAGGGGGACAGCCCCTAAAGGGGACCCGACTTCGAAGGAATTCCGGTATCGCTAAAGCGATACCCTGATACGAATCCTCAGTTCTTCCGCAGTTCTTCCGCGGCCTGAACAGGGTGCGCACAGGGGCGGCCGCTCTCAGCTGTGCAAGGCGAGCGCAAATCGGTGACTGCTCGCGATCACAGCAACTTTTGGTTCCCCTTTTGAGTTCCCCTTGGACGGGCGAGATGCCCGTCTCTCCATCCATTGCTTGAGGACGTCCCCGTCGGTTTTTGCTATTGTCATTGGCATGCTCCGACATCTGGTGTTGATGACGCTTCTTTTAGGTGCGGCGCTTTGCCTTGCTAAAGACAAGAGCAAAGACCGCTTTCTGCCGCCCGGTCCTATCCATGCCGACAAAGCCGGGCAGAAATGGGCCGACAAAACGCTGCGCAAGATGTCGCCTGAAGAGAAGGTCGGTCAACTCTTCTCAATTTGGGTACGAGCGCAATTCCTGAATGACGCCGATCCCATCTTTATTCAGCTGCGAGACAACATCCGCAAATATCACGTCGGATCGGTGGTTATGAGCGTGCCGGTGGACGGCGCGGTCCTGCTCAAGAGCCAACCCCATGTTGCCGCCGAGCTGCTCAACCGGCTGCAACGGTCATCCAAGCTGCCGCTCATAGTCGAAGCGGACTTCGAGCGCGGAGTCTCCATGCGGCTGAATGGGACTACGGTTTTCCCGCACGCGATGGCCTTTGGAGCCACCGGCAAAACCGAAAATGCCGAAGCCTTTGGACGCATCACCGCGCTCGAAGCGCGGGCCGTCGGAGTGCATTGGAATTTCTTTCCGGATGCTGACGTGAATTCCAATCCTGCGAATCCCATCATCAACACGCGTTCCTTCGGAGAAGATCCGAGGCAGGTGGGCGATTTCGTGGCAGCATACATCAAGGGCGCTCACGAAGGCGGCATGCTGGTCACGGCCAAGCACTTTCCCGGGCACGGGGACACGGCAACAGATTCTCATCTCGGCCTTGCTCAAGTCACCGGAGACCGAGCGCGTCTCAATGCGGTCGAGTTGCCACCCTTCAAGCAGGCGATCGAGGCTGGAGTGGATGCCGTAATGGTCGCCCACGTAACTATTCCCGCTCTCGATTCTGAGCCCAACCGGGTAGCCACCACTTCACGGGCGATTGTGACCGGACTCCTCAAGGAAGATATGGGGTTCAAAGGGATCGTCGTGACCGACGCCCTCGACATGGCGGGGCTGACGCGCCTGTACGCGAAGGAAATCGGCCGGGCAGCAGTCGAATCTTTCAAGGCGGGGAACGACATGCTGGTCATTCCGGCCGATCTCGATGCCAGTTACCGCTCCATGCTGCAAGCGGTGCAAAGCGGCGAAATCAGCCGTCCGCGGCTCGATCAATCGGTGCGCAAGATTCTGGAATTAAAGGCTTCACTCGGTTTGAACAAGGCGCGGCTGGCGGATCTCAGTCAACTCTCCAGCGAGATTGCCAAACCGGAGAATCTGGCCGCCGGCCAGCGTATGGCCGACGAAGCGATTACTCTGGTTCGCGAAAACGGTAAAGTAATCCCGCTGCAGTCTTTTGGAACCCGAGAGGCGGGGCTTCCGTATCAATCATTGACAGAGGTGAGCAATCGTCTGGTTGTGGTGATTTTTTCTGACGACCTGCGCACCGACTCTGGACGTATGCTCGAACGCCAAATTCTAGCCCGTGTGCCTGACGCCCGCATTATCTATGTCGACGCCCGCTCGGCTGCCGGCATGAAGCCGTCCGTAGTCGAGGCGGTGGCGGCGGCGGAGAACGTGATTGCCGCGGTGTATGTGTTCCCGACTGCGGGCAAAGCGATCCGTGCTGCCGGAGGAGGCTTGACGAATACGGTTGCCATGGACGAGGCCACGGGATCTTTACTCACCACAATCCTTGATCACGCCGCCAAGCATACCGTAGTACTCGCCATGGGTAATCCCTATGTGGTGCAGGATTTTCCCGCGATCGAGAATTATGTTTGCGCGTTCTCCAATGCAACCGTATCGGAAACCGCTGCGGTGAAGGCGATCTTCGGCGAGATCCCGATCGGCGGCCATCTGCCGGTTACGATTCCGAGCGTCGCATCCCGAGGCGAGGGTCTCGAACGCCCCGCCCAGCCAAGCTCAGGAGGTTCTTCCCATGCACACCAATAGAACTTTCAACCACAAAATGTTCAGCCGTAAGGTTGTCGCAGAGCTGTCTATTGGGGCGCTGTTCGCCGCCCTCTCTGTTCTTCCCGCCTGCAGCATCCATGCGAACGACAAGCACGATAGCAAGGATGGCGTGGCGCATGTTGACATCAAGTCTCCCCTGGGTGATCTGCACGTCAGCGAGGAAGCGGATATCCGCGACGCCGGCCTGACGATCTATCCCGGCGCCAAG
>DATFVD010000023.1:0-9454 GCA_035260505.1 Terriglobales bacterium | reverse complement strand
GGCCTCGCCACCCACTACACCGATCTTGACGAGAAAACCAGCGGCTTCCAGAAATCCGACCTCGTCATTCTCGCGGCGCGCCCTTCCATGGGCAAGACCGCTTTCGCCATGAACATCGCCGAGAACGCCGCCATTGACGATGGCAAGGTGGTCGGCATCTTCTCCCTCGAAATGTCGAGTGAGGCCTTGCTGCAACGCCTGCTCTGTTCTCGCGCGATTGTTGACGCGCACAAGATGCGCACCGGCTCGCTCTGGGCTGACGACATGAAAAAAGTTGTCCGCGCCATGGAGGAACTCTCGAACGCCCTCCTGTTCATCGACGACTCGCCCGGAATTTCCCTGAGCGAAATGCGCGCCAAAGCCCGCCGCCTCAAACAATCGCAAGGGCGCCTTGACCTGCTGGTCGTCGACTACCTGCAACTCATGTCCGGTGGCAGCAAGCGCTTCGAAAACCGCACCCAGGAAGTCTCTTCAATCTCACGCGGGTTGAAAGCCATTGCCAAGGAACTCCAGGTCCCTGTCCTCGCGTTGTCGCAGCTCAGCCGCGCTCCCGAAAGCCGGGGAGGCGACCACCGGCCGCAGCTCTCCGATCTGCGCGAATCCGGGTCGATTGAGCAAGACGCCGACGTTGTTATGTTTATCTTTCGCGAGGAGATCTACAAGCAGGATGACCCAGACCTCAAAGGCCGTGCCGAAATCATCATCGCCAAGCAGCGCAACGGTCCGATCGGCAAGTTCAATCTAGCCTTTTTGCACAATTCCACCCGCTTCGCCAATATGCTTGAGGGCAACAACGAACCCGGCGAGTAGTGATCGCGCGTAAGGATGGCAGCCCTCGCACGCCGGTAGAGACGGGGCTTGCCCGTCTCCGCGGACATCCCTCAGTCGCCGACCCCCCCGCGTTAGAGTCTGCGGAGCCCAGTCCCCACCAGACACCGCTACCCTGTGGAAAAATTTGTGGATGCAAAGGACACGGCCCGGAATTCGTCAACACCGACCGGTTGGTGGGTTTATTTCAGAGACGTTCCAAAGCTCCTAAAGCTATGTTTCTAAGTTGGTTAACTCTCGAGTGGCAAGGACGACGTGGAACCGCTTGCGAATCAGTACTTTCGTCACAAAATATGAGATTTGCACATTATCCGAAAGGCTGTAACCCGCATCGCTAGCGGCTGGCGCTTGCCGGGAGGGGATGCGAAGGCTGCAAAAATACGGAAAAGCATGGCGTTTTTCACCCCTGCGGATCCTTATTTAGCAACCGTGAAACCGCCTAGCCGCTGCCCTCGCCCACCTTCAGCACCGCCAGGAAGGCCTCCTGTGGAATATCCACCCGCCCGATCCGCTTCATCCGCTTCTTGCCTTCCTTCTGTTTTTCCAGCAACTTGCGCTTGCGCGAGATGTCGCCGCCGTAGCACTTGGCGATCACGTTCTTGCGGATCGCCGGCACCGTCTCGCGGGCAATGATCTTCGCCCCAATCGCCGCCTGGATTGCGACCTCAAACATCTGCCGCGGGATCAGCTCTTTCATCTTCGCCGCCAACGCCCGCCCGCGGTCGTAAGCAAAGTCGCGATGGATGATGGTCGACAACGCATCCACCGGCTCGCCCGCCACCATGATGTCGAGCTTCGCCATCGGCGATACCCAGTTGCCCGACAGATGGTAATCGAGCGAAGCGTATCCCCGCGACACCGACTTCAGCCGGTCGTAAAAGTCGAGCACGATTTCATTCAGCGGCAGCTCGTACTGCAGCATCACACGCGAAGAGCTGACATATTCAAAGCTCTTTTGCTTCCCGCGCTTTTCCTCGACCAGCTTCAGAATGCCGCCCACATACTCTTCGTTAGTCAGAATCACCGCGAGAATCACGGGCTCTTCCACCTTGGCGATCTCACTGACATCGGGCCAGCGCGAAGGATTATCCACCTCGATCACCTGGCCGTCCGTCTTGGTGATCTGGTAGCGTACACCCGGCGCCGTTGTGATCAGGTCGAGATTGTATTCGCGCTCCAGCCGCTCCTGGATGATCTCCATATGCAGCAGGCCCAGAAAGCCGCACCGGAAGCCGAATCCGAGTGCCACCGAACTTTCCGGCTCGAAGAAAAATGACGAATCGTTCAGCTTCAATTTTTCCAGCGCCTCGCGAAGCTGAGTATGTTCATGTGCGTCGACTGTGTACAGGCCGGCAAAAACCATCGGCTTAATTTCTTCAAATCCAGGAAGCGGCTCAATCGCCGGCCGGTCATCATCCGTGATCGTGTCGCCGATCTTCGTATCCGCGACGTTCTTGATATTCGCGATGATGAATCCGACTTCGCCTGCGACCAGTTCCTCGACCTCTACCGGCTTCGGCGTGAGCGTGCCGAGCGTTTCCACCTGAAAAACCCGTCCATTCGACCACAGCCTAATCTTCTGCCCCTTGCGCAACCGGCCCTCGAATACACGAGCCAAAACCACAACCCCTCGATAAGGATCGAACCACGAATCAAAGAGCAGCGCCTGAAGATGCCGCTCGGGCGCCCCCTTCGGCGGCGGAACTCGCTTCACAATCGCTTCGAGAACATCCGGCACGCCCTGCCCGGTTTTCGCGCTGATCAGCAACGCATCGGACGCATCCAGCCCCACCGCGCTCTCAATCATCTCCCGGGTGCGCGCCACATCGGCGCTCTGCAAGTCGATCTTGTTGATTACCGGAATAATTTCGAGGCCGTGATTGATCGCCAGGTAAGAGTTCGCCAGCGTCTGCGCTTCGACGCCCTGCGATGCGTCCACCACGAGGAGGGCGCCTTCGCAGGCGGCCAGCGATCGTGACACCTCGTAAGAAAAGTCCACATGCCCCGGGGTATCGATCAGATTAAGCTGATAAATCTGTCCATCCTGCGCCGGGTACAGCATGCGGACAGCATGAGCCTTGATCGTGATACCGCGCTCCCGCTCCAGGTCCATCGAATCCAGAACCTGCGCCTGCATTTCGCGCATCGCCAGCGACCCGGTCAGCTCCAGCAGCCGGTCGGCCAGCGTGGATTTCCCGTGATCAATGTGCGCAATAATCGCGAAGTTGCGAATGCGAGAGGCTTCCATGGAGGTAAGTCGATTCTACAGGAGGGGTAAGTGTGGCGCGGGCGCCCCCGCCCGCGAAACTGTCGGCCAACGCTGACTGAGTCAGGGGGAGACCGAGCTAGAGGATAAAGTGCGGGGCTACGATGCTGATGAATTCGCGCGACGTGATTACCTTGGTGTTCTTCCAGAACTTTGGAAAATGCCGCTGGTTGCCGGTTATCAAATAGTCGACGCGGGCCGCGTCCGCGCATTCCAGGAACTTGTTGTCGTCGGGATCCTTCGCAACCTGGAGCGCACGCGCGGGGTTAACGAGCTGCGCATGGTTCTTTATGAGCTGTAGCAGTTGCTGCCGAAGGCCTTTGCGGATTTTGAATTCCGGGCGCGCGAGGACTTCCCCGTATTCCGCGAGAATGGCTTTGGTGACGTACAGCCTGGCGGGTCTGGTCATCGCAAGCACGAGCACGGCGCGCTGGAGCCCGTCCGGTTTCAGAGCCGCCGAGACGAGGATATTTGTGTCAATGACGAGGCGGAGCGGGATCATGGGCGGATCGCTGATCAGTGACGCTTGGGTTTTTGCGCGCGGTTGGCCTTGCGGGCGGACTGGATGACCTGATCAATCTGGCGCGAGCTGAGCCTGTTCGTGGCCTTGCGCCGCGACTCGTCTCCGATCAACTTGAGCACTTCCGGCTCGGGGGCGGCAAGTCGCACATAATCCCGGATGCTCAGCAGCACCGCCTTCGGAGTGCCGCGTTTTTCGATGACAAGGGACCGGCGTTCATCCTCTACCCGGCGTAGAAGCTTGCCGAAATTGGCGCGGGCGTGCAGTGCGGAGACGACGATGCTATCATTCTTCTCGGTTCTCAGCATGACGAACTCTCCAGTTCAATAAGTCGAACTGTACAGTTCAGCGGCCAATTAAGTCAAGCCGCGATGCCGGGTAGCCCCACGCAGAGCGCGCGCAGTGCGAGCGGCGCCACACGATCACCCACGCCGAGGCGAAGCTCGGCCGGCCGCCCTCCGGAGTTCAAATCATTGGGATAGCACGGCCACTTGCCGGGTCAGTAGTCATAAACATGCTCGACCACCACCCTCTCCGAGTGCGAGGCGTTCAGGGCTTGATCGAACGACGGCACGCCGCACGTGAGCACGATTCGCTGCCAGCCTGGATGCGTCAAGACAGGCATGGAGAAAAGTTGCCGTCCAAGCGAACCTTCGTAGCGCCATGCTTGCGGGGCCAGCACTGAGAGAGTGATCCGGGAATTTCCCGCGATCTCAACGAAGCGGACTCCATGTTGTGCCACGATGGAGGCAACGCTCGTGAACTCCTGGTAGCGCGGGAAGGCCACGATGTAGGCGTGCGGGCCCACACGCTTCACAAGCTTCAATTGGGGAATCTGGGATGGCAGCGTTTCGTCCAGATTTTCAACCCAGGCATACGTATTATCAGGCTCGCGGCCGTAGGTTGCGTGCGTCCCCTTCTCGATGAACCAGCAATAAAAGGCCTCCGCCGCGTAGTCGATGGTGAGAAAGATTCTTCGTTCCCACTTGCGAATTGGATGCGGCCCCCACGCCGAGCTCTCGGCCCAAAGCCCCTTTACGTGCCGCGCAAAGTGGAACTCGTAAAACGGCCGCACATGCACGAAGTCGGCATACTCGCGCGCCACTTTGTACGCGTACTGATCTTCGCCCGTGAACTCGTGGCCGCTGGTCCACTCAGTCAACCGGCCAACCGTGTTCTCGTACCCACTTTTCAGGATGTATTCCGCTGAAAAGCTTGTGCCGATAACTGCCAGCATAACCTGCTCGCCGGCATTGAACCCATATTTCCCGCGTGTGAGGCGTGAAATGCAACAGTAGCTATTCCAGTATTGGCGCACCGCACCAAAATACGGGAATCCGCTGGGCAACTGATGCTCTTGAAAGTCCGCTTTCTCCTGGTAGCTCCAGACGATGTACCACTCCGGATAACTCAGATAGGCATCATCCTCGGGACGCGCGTAGTCCTTAATGCCGGCGACTGCGGCGTGTCTTTGCTCCGGTTGCGGCACGGGCGCTGGAATTTGCCCCTGCAGATCGCAGCGCCAGCCGGACACCACTTCGACGGTGATTAAGAGCAGCAACAATCCGAGGCACACAAGCGCAAACCGGATCAGGCGGTGAAGCCGTCGCTTCAAGCGGTGGATGCTCCAGCCTTCGGCTTGTCCACCCGAAGCGCAATCCAATAAGCGGCGATGAAAATGAGAATGTGCGGCAGGTTTATCAGAAAGTTCTTCGCCAAGGGGAGCGCGTTCAGATGTCCGAAGAAATAAGTGAAGACGTCAATCGTGTACCAGACCCCCAGCAGCCAGAAATAATACCGCGCCATCCGGGCGGAAGTCAGCGCACCGATCAACGCCAACGAACCAGCCCCCAGATGGCCCAGGTCAACCAGTCTGGTCATATGGAACAACCCAAACATCAGACCGTTCTGATCCATGATGCCGGGCACGTAGTCCAGCGAATAAACGCCAAGAAACAAAGCGGCGAATCCGAATGCGCACTTCTGGATCGTGCTGAATTGTTTGGCCATAGGGGTTCCCGCTGGTACTATTCATCAGCCTTGCCTGGGTTGCAAGTTATTTCTTCGGCTCGAGCCGATAGGGTCTCGCAGGGAGGGAACATTGAAACGCGCCCGACGTCTTCTGTTGCCGGTGGTTCTCGTCGCCGCATCGATCCTAGTCGTTGGTGCGAAGAAAATCTTCGATTACGCCGCGGCTCCCGATAAAGAGAAAGAAAGCGACTTCGTCTTTCCCCATAGCGCTGACCTGGAGAAACCTACCGTTCTCCTCGCCGAGCCGCAGACACCGCCATTCACCTTCGAGCATCGCGGAGGCTTCGTCAACGATGCCAGCCACCTGAACAAGACAGCGGTTTACGGCGTGGTGCGCATCACCAGCGAAGACGATATCCGCAACGCCCTGCAGTTCGCGCGCGATCACAAACTGAAGGTTACTTGTGCCGGCCAGCAGCACAGCATGGGCGGACAGACCTTCACCCGTGACGGCCTCGTCCTCGACCTCCGCGACTTCAACCGCATCCGTCTCGACAAGGAACATAAGACTGTCAATCTGCAATCCGGGGTACGTTGGTGGCAACTGCAGCAGCTTCTTGACGCCGAAGGACTTTCAGTCAAGTCCATGCAGTCCATCAACATTTTCAGCGTCGGTGGCACCCTTAGTATCAACGCCCATGGCATCGATCCCACGCCCGGCCCCATCGCTCCCACCGTTCGTTCCATGCGCGTGATGCTCAGCGACGGCAGCATTGTGCAAGGCAGCCCGATGGAAAACACTGAACTGTTTCGCCACGTGCTCGGCGGCTATGGCTTGTTCGGAGTGATTCTCGATGTAGATCTCGACATTGTTGATAACGAGATGTACAGCCGGAAAACGCTTTACATGAATTACACGGATTTCCCCAAGTACTACCAGGCGAATGTCGAGAACAACAAGGATATGGGACTGATTTTCGGCCGCCTCTCAGTGTCTCCGCAGTCGTTCCTGCGCGAGACGGCGGTGCACGCCTACGTCAAAGCGCCATTTGACGGCGCCCTCCCGGCGCTCAAGCCTGCCACCCACAACACGCTCGACCGCTTGATCATTAACTTCTCCAAGACCGGCGACCTGGGCCGCTGGACCAGGTGGACGCTCGAGAAATATGCCGAGCCTCGCCTTCACGACTGCGTCTCACGGAATCAGGCCATGAGCCAGAAGGAAGTGTGCCTGGTGTCGCGCAACGAGGAAATGTACGACGACATGGCGTATCTGAAGAACCGCTTGCCTGACACCGATATCCTGCAGGAATACTTCATTCCCTACGATCGCATGCCGGAATTTGTGGATGGACTGCGCGACATAGTGCGCCGGGACCAGGCCAATCTGCTCAACGTCACCATTCGCACTGTACACAAAGACGACATCACCGCATTGCCCTACGCCAAAGAGAATATGTTCGGATTCGTGCTCTATTTCAACGTGAAGTTCAATGACCGAGACAACGAGATCCTGCAGAAAACGACAAGCGATTTGATCGACGTTGCACAAGGCGCCGGGGGCACATTCTATTTGCCCTATCAGCTCTTCTATTCGAGGGACCAATTGCAGAAATGCTATCCGGAAATCGACGAATTCTTCGCAGCGAAGAAAAAATACGACCCCACCGGCCTTTTCTCGAACAAGTTCTATGAAAAGTATGGGATGTAAAGTTGCGACGCTGCCAGGTTCGCGTGTGAAACGTGGTGCAAAAGAAAAGGGGCGCGATCGCTCGCGCCCCACTTAGGCAATCTGACCTCTGCCCTCTAACCTAGTCCCGAACCCCATCCATGAACGCCCGCAGCTTCCGCGACCTCGATGGATGCCGGAGCTTTCTCAGCGCTTTGGCCTCAATCTGCCGGATACGTTCGCGAGTGACCGCAAATGATTGTCCGACTTCTTCAAGTGTGTGCTCCGAGCCGTCTTCCAGCCCAAAGCGCATTTTGATGACCTTCTCCTCGCGCGGTGTCAGCGTGCGCAGCACCTGCGAAGTCTGGTCTTTGAGGTTGACGTTGATCACCGCTTCGGCCGGAGAGACCACCGCCCGGTCCTCGATGAAGTCACCCAGATGCGAATCTTCCTCTTCGCCAATCGGCGTTTCGAGGGAGATCGGCTCCTGCGCAATCTTCAGCACCTTGCGGACCTTCGCCACCGGAATGTCCATCCGCTTGGCGATTTCTTCCGACGTAGGTTCGCGTCCCAGTTCCTGCACCAGCTGCCGCGACGTGCGGATCAGCTTGTTGATCGTTTCGATCATGTGCACCGGGATACGAATCGTACGCGCCTGATCGGCGATGGCGCGGGTAATTGCCTGCCGAATCCACCACGTGGCATAAGTCGAGAACTTATACCCGCGGCGGTATTCGAACTTGTCCACCGCCTTCATCAGGCCGATGTTGCCTTCCTGAATCAGGTCGAGGAACTGCAAGCCGCGATTGGTGTACTTCTTCGCAATCGAAACCACCAGGCGCAAGTTCGCTTCGATCAGCTCGCGCTTGGCGTGCTCGGCGTCCATGTCGCCCTGGATAATCTCGCGCTGCGTGCGCTTGAGCTCCTGGAACAACAGGCCCGCTTCCACTTCGAGCTTTTCCAGCTCTCCGCGGACCGCGCGCGACTGTTTCTTATATTCCTTGCGCTGTTCTTCACTGCGTGTCGCCTCGGCCCGCTTCTCCAGGTTCTGGATCTGCCGATCGAGCGAGCGCATGCCGTCGACCGTGCGGTTGACGCGGTCGATAAGGCGTTTGCGTTCATTGTTGGTGAAGCCGAGCTTGCGCACCGCGATCGACGTGCGCACAACCGCGCGTGCCAGGTTGATGCGGTACCGCCGATAGTCGCGCGGCCGCTTCTTCACGTTCACTGCCGCCAGTTTTTCCTGGAGCGGCGCCACTTTTTTGTAAAGCTTGTCGAGTGCGTGGATCTTGCCGAGAAATTCTTTCAGCCGATTCTCGACAATCTCTTCCGTGATTTCCTCTTCGTCGAACGTGACCAGCTCTTTGATGGAGCGGACGCCCTTCTCGAGGTCCTCGCCCAAAGCGAGGAGTTCACGAATCACAATCGGCGAGCGTGACAGGGCCTTCAGAACACGGTTTTGTCCCCGCTCAATCCTTTTAGCGATTTCAACTTCGCCTTCGCGGGTAAGCAAAGGGACAGTCCCCATCTCGCGCAAATACATGCGGACGGGGTCATTGGTTTTTTCCAGAGCGCCGGGGGTCAGGTCGAGTTCGACGTCATCCGACGCATCATCCACTTCTTCGAATTTTTTTTCCAGATCGGTCGTCGGCCCTTTCGAGCTTTCGAGTACATCGATTCCTTGGGTCCCGATCGTGGTCAGCAGATCTTCCAGGTCCTCAGGAGAGTGCACATCGTGCGGGATAAGGTCGTTGACCTGATCATAGGTCAGATATCCCTTCTCTTTGCCTGCGTCGATCAGCTTTTTTATGTCGTCGTACTTGTCATCAAGTGCCAATTCAGATTATCCTCTTGACGCCGCCGGTTCGCGGACGCCAAACTATTCAGCGGTGGGAGTTGAAACGGAGTTGTGCGCGAGGCGCACAAACTTCAGAAGTATAGCACGCCGACGAGTGTCCCTGCCGGCGCGAGCCCAAGTTTGCGCCCCCTGCCGATCGCCCTCAGTCCGCTCTTATCTCTTTTGCCGCTAATTCTTTAGATGGCGTTCGAGCCGGTTTCGTTCCAACCTGGCCGGCATTTCGAAGGTTTCGTTCCAGCCTTAGGATGCCCGGCCCGCCGCCTCCGCCAGTCCCGGATCCATCAGGGCCCGCTTGAAACGCACTTTTTCCTGCAAAAGCGCCTGTCTTTCCTCCAAAGGGAG
>DATFVD010000022.1:0-8252 GCA_035260505.1 Terriglobales bacterium | reverse complement strand
TCACCGCCGATTTCACCACCAAGCACTATCTGCGCTTCATGGTGAAGGACCGGCCCGGCATCATCGCCAGCCTCGCCACAATTCTCTCCCAGTGCGGCATCAACATCGACGCGGTGGTGCAGAAACCGGGCTGCCCGAAATCGCACCTGCCATTCCTGATTACGCTGGAGGAATGCAAGGCGTCGCTGGTGGAACAGGCATTACAGCAAATCAACTCGCTGGATTTCCTGGTGCAGCCCTGTTTGCACCTGCCGATTCTTTAGAACGTATTGTCAGTGGAGTGACGGGCGTCCTCGCCCGTCCTGAGATCGCAGTTTCGTAGTTCCGCTTCGAGCAGCCGAAACTACGCTTCTACCTGGAAGAACTGCGCCATGTTGCGGAATTTCTTATAGCGCGTTTCAAGCAGTTCGCTAACCGGCAGCCGCTTTACTGAGGCCAGGTGCTGCTGCAGCGCAGTGTCAAGCAACTCCGCAGCCTGCGCATGGTCGGTATGTGCGCCTCCGCCGGGTTCGGGGATGATACCGTCAATGCAGCCCAACTCGTTCAAATCTTTGGCCGTAATTTTCATGGCCTCGGCCGCCAGCGCTTTCTTGCTGGCATCGCGCCACATGATGGACGCGCAGCCCTCGGGCGAAATCACCGAGTAAACCGAATTTTCCATCATCAACACGCGGTCGGCCACCGCAATCGCCAGCGCCCCGCCACTGCCGCCGACGCCAATCACGGTCGCCACGATCGGCGTCTCCAGCCGCGCCATCTCCAGCAGGTTGCGGGCGATGGCTTCTCCCTGCCCCCGCTCTTCCGCGTGCAGCCCGGGATACGCGCCGTCGGTATCGACAAAAGTAAAAATCGGACGCTTGAATTTCTCCGCAATCTTCATCACCCGGAGCGCCTTTCGATATCCTTCCGGGTGCGGCATGCCAAAATTCCGATACACGCGCTGCTTTGCGTCGCGCGCTTTCTGCTGGCCCACCACGACGACTTCCTCGCCGTGAAAACGGGCCATCCCGCAAACAATCGCTGGATCGTCCCGGAAACCGCGATCCCCATGGATCTCGCTCCAGTCCGTAAAAATGCGCTCGACATAATCCAGCGTGTAGGGACGTTGTGGATGACGCGCCAGCTCCGTTCGCTCCCATGCGTTCAGGTGCGAAGAAATCTCGCGGCGAAGGTCGTTTACCCGTTCGTGCAACTGCTTGATCTGGCGGAGCGTTTCCGCGTTCTGCCCCTCCAGCGCCTCCAGGCGCGTGATCTGCCCCTCGATTTTTTCCAGTTCCTGCTGCGCCTTCAGTCCAGAATCCATCTTGATGACGTTCCCATTCTTTCGGGTATGATGCGCTTCCACGATCGAGAGCATAAAATCCGTACCGGTGATCGCGGAATGCTTCGCATCACCACCGGACTTTGGCCGCTTTATTTTCACTCGTCTCATCGGCCGAATCTGCTCACTTGCGCGAATCAACTGATGACGCGCACACTGCCGCGTCCGCACAACTCTTCCACACGGCCCCTAAAACTGCGGTCTGGCATCACATTATAGCCTTCTGCTTCCATCACCACCATGAAATCGCCTTCCCGCTCCACGTCGAACAGCACCTTCGCCTCGCCCTTGCGCTCATTGAAGAGGGCGTGCAGCGCGTCGACCGTGCTGTCGCTCGCGCTTCCCAGAGGAATCCGTATACGCAGCGCCTTCGGCAACGGCACACGGGCCTCGTCGAGCGGAATAATCTCATTGGCTGTGATCTTTGCATTCGCGCCTTCTTCAATGCGCACGCCACCGCGAATCAACACCGGAACCTCGAGCTTCACCTTCTCCGCGAGTTTCCTGTAGGCCTCGGGAAAGACCAGCAGTTCCACCTTCCCCCACATGTCTTCAAGCGACGCCTGCGCCCACAACTCGCCTCTTCTTGACTTCGCAACCCGCAGCCCCGAAATCAAACCCGCCGTCGCGATGGTTTCGTCCTTGTTGGTGGATTTCTTCATGCCGGCAATATCTTCGGTTGAGAGCGCGCCCAAATCGGCCAGCTTCTCTTTGTACTTTTCCATCGGATGCCCGGTAATGAAGAACCCGAGGATTTCTTTCTCCGCCGCCAGCCGCGTGTGTTCATCCCAGTCGGGCACGTTCGGCAGCGCGTCGCTAGCCTGCTGCGCGGTTTCGTCTGCAAACACGCCAAATAGCCCGTGCTGTCCGGACTCCGCGTCGCGCTGCGTTTTCTGGGCCTGCTCCATCGCCGTATCGAGCGCCTGCATGAGTTGCGCCCGGCGCCCGAAACCGTCCATCGCCCCGCTTTTGATCAGCGACTCCAGCACACGCTTGTTCAACAACCGCAGATCAACCTCTTCGCAGAATTCGTAGAATGACTTAAAATTCCGGTCAAGCTTCTTCCGTCCCCCAACAATCGACTCGATCGCATTTCCGCCAACGTTCTTCACCGCCGCCAGCCCAAACCGGATTGCCTGCCCGTGCGGCGTAAAGTTCGCGTCGCTGACGTTGATGTCGGGGGGCTCAACTGCAATCCCCATTTCGCGGCATTCGTTGATGTACTTCACCACGTCATCCGTGCTGCCCGTCACCGACGTCAGCAGCGCCGCCATGAAGTCGATCGGATGATGCGTCTTCAGGTACGCGGTGTGATATGCCAGGAGCGCGTATGCCGCCGAGTGCGATTTATTGAACCCGTATCCCGCAAACTGCGCCATCAGATCGAAAATCTTCTCGATCTTCTTCGGCGGAAATCCGCGCTGCGTTGCACCCTGCACAAACCGCTCGCGCTGCTTCGCCATTTCCTCGGCGTTTTTCTTCCCCATCGCGCGCCGCAACAAGTCCGCTTCTCCCAGGGAGTAGCCCGCGAGTTTGTTCGCCGCCTGCATCACTTGTTCCTGATACACGATGACGCCCAGCGTCTCCTGCAAAATCTCTTTCAGCTCCGGCAATTCGTATTCAATCTTGCGGCGCCCATGCTTGCGCTCGATAAAATCGTCAATCATGCCGCCCTGGATCGGCCCGGGACGGTACAGCGCATTCAAAGCTGTGAGATCTTCGATCGAGTTCGGCTGGTAGCGGCGCAGCACGTCTCGCATTCCGGACGATTCAAACTGGAAGACGCCGGAGGTTAATCCCTTATGGAAGACCTTCGCATAGGTCTCCTGATCTTCGAGCGGGATGTCGTCCAGCTTGAGATTCGTGCCCTTCTGCGCGATCAGTTTCAACGTGTCGTCGAGAATGGTGAGCGTCGTCAGCCCGAGAAAATCCATCTTCAGCAGGCCCATCTTTTCGATGGCTACCATGTCGAATGCGGTGACGATTTCGTCGTTCTTTGTCCTGTGCAGCGGCACCAGCTCAATCAGCGGCCGCGGTGAAATCACCACGCCAGCCGCATGTACACCGGAATTCCGCACCAGACCCTCGAGCTTCAGCGCCGTGTCGAGCAACTGCCGTACCTGCGGATCTTTTTGATAGGCCTCCTGAAGCGCCGCCGACTCGGTAAGCGCATCGTCCAGTTTGATATTCAGCGTGGTCGGCACCATCTTCGCGATGCGATCCACGTCGCTGTACGGCATATCCATCGCTCGTCCGACATCCTTGATCGCCGCTTTCGCCGCCATCGTGCCAAACGTAATGATCTGCGCGACATTTTCCCGCCCGTATTTATGGGTAACGTATTCGATCACTTCGCCGCGCCGGTTCATGCAGAAATCAATATCGATATCCGGCATGGAAATGCGTTCCGGGTTCAAGAAGCGTTCGAATAGAAGTTCGTGCTGCAGCGGATCGATGTCCGTAATCCCGAGCGAGTACGCAACCAGCGCTCCCGCCGCGGATCCGCGTCCAGGGCCCACGGGAATGCCGCGTTCCCGCGCATAGCGGATAAAATCCCACACGATCAGGAAGTAGCCCGAGAACTTCATCTGCTGGATGATGCCGAGCTCGCGCGCCAATCTCTGTTCGTAGTCCGCAAGCGAATGCTTGAGCCGGCCATTCGCCGCCAAGGTCCGCAGGCTCTCCATCCGCCGCGCGAATCCTTGCCGCGTGATGTGCTCGAAATAACTGTCGAGAGTAAATCCGTCCGGCACATCGAAGTGCGGAAACGGGCTGGGAACTTTTTCCAATCGAAGGTTGCAGCGCTCGGCAATATCGAGCGTGCGCGAAAGGACTTGGGGCGCGTCCTTGAACACGCGCAACATTTCGTCGCCGTTCTTGACGTAGAACTGCGTGCCCTCGAATTTCATCCGGTTCGTCTCCTGGATCGACTTCCCGGTTTGAATGCACAGCATCACATCCTGGGCGTGCGCGTCGTCTTCACAAAGGTAGTGGCTGTCATTGGTCGCGACCATGGGCAACCCAATATCCTTCTCCAGCTGAAATAAGCCGGAGCGGATCTGATGCTCCCTCTCCAGCCCCTGGTCCTGAATCTCAAGGAAGAAGTTCTCTTTGCCAAACAGGTCGCGATAGAAACCGGCCGCCGACCGCGCCGCATCGTAGTTCCCTTCCATCAGCCGCTCGGCCACTTCGCCCTTCAGGCACCCGGAAAGCCCGATCAGCCCCCGCGAATGCTCAGCCAGAAATTTCTTGCTCACGCGAGGTTTGTAGTAAAAGCCGTGCAGCGAGGCTTCGGACGTGATCTTCACCAGGTTGCGGTAGCCTTCTTCGTTTTCGGCCAACACCAGCAGGTGGTTGTAGGTGTCGCCGTCGGGCGGAGTGCGAGTGATGACGTGGTCGTCTTTTTTGCAGATGTAGAGTTCGCATCCCACGATCGGTTTTACTCCGACCTTGTGCGCGGCATTTACAAAATGCACCGCGCCAAAAATGTTGCCGTGGTCGGTCATGGCGACCGCGGGCATGCCAAGTTCATGAACCCGATCAACAAGTTTCTCGACGTCGCAAGCGCCATCGAGCAGGGAGTAATCGCTATGCAGATGGAGGTGAACGAATTGGTTTTGGCTCATGAAGACAGCACTTGGCTTTTGGCTCTAGCGGATCGGATTTATTCTACCGGCTGGAGGAATTCGCGCAATGACAGAAAGTGGTGCAACTTTCAATCGCTAGTCGTTGGTCGATGGTCGTTGGTCGTTAGCATTCGCCATCAGTCCTTTAGCATTCGCTCTGCGCAAGTACGCCAACGACTAACGACCATCGACTAGCGACTGCCTCATTGCGGAACCTGAAAATCGACTCCGCGATCGTCGTTCATCTTGGCAGTTGCAGCAAGATCCAACTGGGCAAGCGGAATCTTCTTCCCGGCCTGGTGGTCATTGAGCACCCAAAGCGTTCCACCGGCGATTGCATAATTCCGCACTTCCTCAACATGCTGATCGCGGAAAACCAGCGCCGTCGTCGGGACAGCAGCGGCCCGTTCTTCGTCACGCGGTTGCGAGCGCCGAGCATACAAATCCTCATCACGCTCGCGCTCTCTGTCATCCTGCTCGCGCAACCTCTGTTCTTCGATGTTCAGCGAATTCATTTCGCTGGCAAGCGCGAGTTCCCGCTCCTCGTCATAGTCGTACGAGGAAGCTGAGTCCCACCACCAGTACGGATCATAGTAGCCCGCATATCCGTATCCGCCATACCACGGATATCCGAAGCCTCTCCGGCAACCGAAGCAGTGATGAAAACCGCGAGAGCGAAAGCGCCCTCCGCCAAAACCGCCTCCACGAAAGGAAGGACGAGCGCCCATTCCGTTGTGCAGACCGGCGTGCATTCCGCCGAAAGCACGGCCACCCGAGGCTCCTCCAAAGGAACGCCCAACACCAAAGCCGTGACCGCCGCCTGAAGGGTGTCCAACCGCAACGCCGCGCCCGCCGCCCGAACTCCGCATGCCGCCACGCTGGGCTGACGCTGACACGAGCGCTATAAGGATGAGGACGACGAAAACCGCAATGGTCGCCGGGCGACGCATAACCACATTATAGTCCACTTTCGACTCGCTTCCGGGCGCAGAAAATGCGCTCGGTCGCCGGAGAACTAACCGCCTATTTCTTCTTCTTGGAGGTGGCCTTCGCCTTTGCTTTGACAACCGCCTTCTTGCCCGTGGCGGGTTTGCTTGGCTTCTTGACGGCAGGGACTTTGACTGGTTTGATCGTTTTGACAGCCACGGCAGGCTTCGCAGGCACCACAGGTTTCGCAGCAGCTACAGGCTTCGCAGGTACTGCGGGCTTCGCCGCCGGCGCGGACTTCCCTTTGTTCGGGGCGATCGGCGCAACCGCGCCTGCCGGAGCCGCCACAACTTTTCCCTTCCCCTTAACGCCCGGCTTCCCGCTCGCCGCTGCGACGGGCAGAACAACAACAGCCGCAGCCTTAGCGCCTCTGCCCCGCTTGGCTGGCGGAGGCGGTGGAGGCGGCGGGGGTGGAGGCGCCAGCGGCTTCAGAAACTTCAGAGTCTCCGTCCGCGAACGGAGCTTGCCATCCAACAAAAGTAAAAACACATCGTTTGCGATCTTCGGATACGTTGCCATCTGCGGCGTGATGCGTAGTTCCGTCATCTCCGGCAACGGAATCTTCTGCTGCACCTGCCGCCACTTCGTAAAAAAATTCTTGATCTTCTGCGCCACGGCCTGCTGTCGCGCCGTGATCGCCAGAAACAGAATCATCTCCGGACGCGCCGACGACAGCAATTGCCAGGTCCGCGAAGGCGTGGCCGCTTCCTTCCCCGACAAGCGCTTTGCCAGGCTGTGGGCGTTCGAATCCAGATCCTTCCACGCCTCGACCAGATCCTTCCGCGGAATCGCCCGGCGCAAATCCGAAATATCCTTGTCGCCCAGCCGCTCCGTCAGAAAATACATCACCGCCGGCGCAACTTCCGGAGCATACCCAAGCTCGTTCATTTGCTGACGCGTCTTCATCAGCGCGCCCAATCCGGCTGTGTCCACTTTGGCCGTGCTCCAATGCGCATTGAGTACCTTCAGCCAGCCCTCTTTTTCATACGCCTTCAGAACGCCGTGCGGATCGTCCTCGTACGCCAACTGCTCGATCTCATACCCGATGCTCGAACTCCGTATGTGCTCGATGTAGCCGTTTTCCTTCCCCGATTCATAACGCGCCTGTGTCCGCTCCTCCAGCGGCCAGTGGAAGCGCGAGGTAAAGCGCGTGGCTCGAATCAACCGCGACGGATCCTCGAGAAACGCGTAGTTATGCAGCACGCGGATCACTTTCGCTTCAATGTCGGCCACACCGTTAAACGGATCCATCAACAGCCCGCGCGATCCTTCGTTCAGCGACAAGGCCATCGCGTTCACCGTGAAATCGCGGCGGCGCAGATCGTCGATGATCGTAGCCGGAGCCATCTGCGGAGCCTTCCCCGGCTTGTCGTAATGCTCCGACCGCGCCATCGCAATCTCAGCGCGAACGCTGCCGGACAAAGTGAGCAGCAACGCCTTCGTATCGTCGTCGGCGTGACCCACCACCGCTCCCGCCCGCTCCAGGTCTTTCTGCAGCTTGAGCGCGTTCCCCTGCACCGTGAAATCCAGATCACGGATCGGAAAGCCGGTAACAATGTCGCGGATGGCGCCGCCCGTCAGATATAGGTTCATCCCCGCCGCCTTGGCGGCGTCTTGGACGAGGGTTACTGCCTTTTGTTGGTCCGGCGAGAGCCGGGTTTCCAGCGTATATATGTAATCGGCCATGCCTTCCTAGTCGCCTTGCGGTGGCCCTTCGGTGGGCTCGCTCGGGGCGTTATTCACAGGTTTTCCACAGGAGACCCGGCCCGAATCCGGTTCGAACCTACTTTGAAACCAAGACCAGCTGCTTGCGGACCGAATCTAACTCTCTCTAGACATTAGAGTTATACCGCAAACTTTCAGCTGCAGCAAACTAGAAAAACTAACACAAGGTTTACCGTTTGGCTACTGTGAAGCCACAAACTGTCCGATTTCAACCGGGAACTGTGAAAGAAAGTGCGAGAATCCCATCTGGAGCTTCCATGGGTGCCATATCCTTGCGAGTTCTTTGCGCAAGGGTGGGATCACCGTACTGCTGAAAGCGTCCTTACCTCCATGCCCTCGACCCACAAGAAAGTAATCGTGCGGAAACATGACCGCGACTCAATCAGCGGCTACGTCGCTCCCGCCAACTTTGTGGTGGACGGCAAACTTGAACTCCTCAACACGGCCGGCAACGTAGTCGCCATCGACCTGCGCGACATCAAGGCCGTTTATTTTGTCCGCGAATTTTCCGACACCGACCTGATGCTCCGCAAGACCTTCACCACCCGTCCCCGGACCGAAGGCCTCTGGGTGCGCCTGAAGTTCAAAGACAG